>CAYNUX010000298.1:0-5392 GCA_964400115.1 uncultured Cytophagia bacterium | reverse complement strand
GAAAGAGCAGCGATTTTCTCTGAAGGTGCTGAGATTGATCAAGATGCGATTTATTTAATAGAACTCGAAAACGAGAAAAAATCCAACCGGTTTTCCCTGGAAATTCCCGATGCAGGTATTTCCATGGTTGAGGTAGAAAAACAACTCTTAATTAAAGCACTGGAAAAAGCCAATAATAATCAAACCAAAACAGCTAAACTGCTCGGCATGTCTCTGGATACCCTTCGATATCGCATGAAAAAATATGATATTTCTCTTTCCTAAAGATTGATAAGCTTGTTCTTTTCACCCCCAATTGACAGGGAATGAATTATATTCCGGGATTTTCATACCACACAATGCCCATGCCTTTATCTTGATCCCGTTCTTCGCAAGTCAATACATCCAAATCTCCGTCGCTATCAAGATCCAACAATTCGATGCGATCGAACTTTATGCCTCGGGGCCCAGATATATCAAAGACCTGCCATTCTCTTTTACCTTTAGGTTGCCTCAGCCAAACAACACCCCGTTTGGGGGGCTTTGCATGTTCACACGTGTAAACGATATCCAGTTTCCCGTCCCTGTCAATATCGCCACTACGGATGCCTTTTGCTGTGCCAATACCTAAAGGATAGTCTACCCGAATAATTTCGACATTCCATAGATCTTTTTGTGAATCCGGTTCTTTAAACCAATAGATCTCATCAGGTCTGATTGCTGCCAATATATCCTGTTTTCCGTCTTCATTCAAGTCACACAACTCTAAGAACATGACCTCTTTACCTTTTGCACCAATCAGGTGTAATGGCCAATTTGTTTTTTGAAAAGATTCCGGATTTTCTAACCAATAGACACCAGATTCTCCTTTACGATTGGAAAACAAGATATCCTGATCGCCATCCCTGTCCATATCAACACTTTGGATAGACATAATCCACCATGTCGAATGAAATTTATGTAATTTCCAGCGATCAACTATTCGGGCATCCGGTGGTGATTCCAGCCAGCCTATCATCCCACGTTTACTTTTAGAACCGACAATCAGATCTATGCCATTTTTATTGTCGACATTCATGGGGTATGCAAACATCCATTTACACCGTTTATAACAAGCAGGTAGAAGAGTGGTTCGCCATTTACTGGAATCCAAATATGACTTGGTTTGCTTTGGAGCCCAATGGATATTTACAGATTGATAATCTCCCTCGCAACAACTGACAATGTCTATTGAACCGTCAGAATCCAGATCTGCAAATACGGCATCTTCAACCGATGGCGTGAGACCAACACGTACCGAAGGCCAGGGATTTCTTACCTTGTCATAACCAGGATGAAGGTATGCTTTAGTCACTCCACCTTCTTCCCAGCCGGTGGTGACATCTGGCAGACCGTCTCTATTCACATCCATCAATCGTACTCCATCTGCTCCTTGTGAACTCTGATCAATGATATGAGATTTCCAGGGCATTTTATTATATTGCGTTTCCGCTTTCGCCAACAACGAGAAAAGCAAAGTGATCATGAGGGCTTTTGGTAAAAATTCAATCATGTTTACTCCATTGTTTTGTTTCTCTGCACAGGAATCTGTCGTTTCCGAAATGAGTCCAAGATAAGGATTTTGAAAATAAACTACAAATTTAACATTTTTTGATTATGAAAAAGGATTGATTTTGCCGACTATATATTGTAAATTAAACAAACGATTGCCTAAAGAGTTTAACTCAAATTGTAGGAGCGCGACCATGAGAATACATTGGATTGTCATGGCTATTATTCTTTCCAGTATGGCACATGCAGAATTGTTTAATGGGGAAAAACATCTTTGGATGCCAGTCAAAGATAACGTCTTTTTGCAGGAAATTTCACAAAAGATCTCTACAGATCAACCGGTAAAATCTGTTGCCCACTATAACGATGATCTTTTCTTTGTCATGAACGGTCAAATCTATAAACAGTCTGGTCAATCGTATTCTTTATTACCCTCTTTTTTGAAGGATGTTAAAAGAATTTTGAACGTGGATAATATTCTTTGGGCTTTGTCTGAAAAGGGGTTGTATCGATGGACAGGACAAATGTGGCAAGAATCATTGCGCCAGGAAATCGTGGATTTATGCCTCCACAATGATGCCGTTCATGCAGCATCGCGGGAAGCTATTTTTAGATTAAAAGCTGACCAATGGGTCGATATCAAACCAGAGGGAGGATATCTATCGAGCGATGTTACAGTCACTATGGCGGACGGTTCTCAGGTGCTCGCCGATCCGGTTCGTCTGGGACCCGTGCATCGGATAGATTCTTATAGTGGCACTTTATATATCCTGCGACCGGGAAAAATCGTTCTTTTGGATGGAGCGGTGGTCGAACAGGATGGTATCGACTGGGGCACCTTGCCTTCACCCAATACACCTGATATGCAGGCACTCGGAAGCCGTTTATTCGTCTCTACTGATCAGGGACTCTCGGTGTTACGAGGTGCTGCATTAAAAACCCTCAAAGGAGAAGACGGACTTTCTTATGAGGAAACGACTTGTCTGGCCAAAGGCTTTGATAATGACCTGTGGATCGGTACCACCACCGGTGCGATTCGTATGCTTCAAGATGATTGGCACTATTTCGGACCTTATCGATGGTTACCGGAAAATCATGTATATGATATTTCTGTTGCTGAACATAGTGTAGCGATAGCTACAAAAGGGGGAATCGGTATCATCTCGTATGAACCGTATACTCTTGCCAAAAAAGCCGACTATTATGAACGGCATATCAATCGCTGGGGACACAAAAGATTGGGGTTTATTCATACGCTCTATTGGAGTGAGGAACATGATCAGTGGGTGAGAGAGATCAGCGATAACGATGGCGGACATACAGCACCCTACCTGGCTGCAATGTGTTACAAGTATGCTGTTACAGGAGATGAAGAGGCTTATCAAGAAGCGTTGAATTCCCTTAAAGCGATGGTATGGCTTGAGCAAATCACACCGAAAAAAGGATTCTTTGCCCGTGCCATATGGTCAACCGGCGGTGATCTGGATACGCGTTCGCGGCATGGTTCGGGCGGCTTGCCTGCCAAATGGTATCCCACCAAGGACGGCAAATGGTACTGGAAAGGGGATACCTCGAGCGATGAAGTTGATGCACACTTTTATTCGGTCTCTCTGTTTCATGATCTGATCGCAAAGGGTAAAGATAAAGAGCTGGCCAAACAGCATTTGATCCGTATTTCCGAACATATTATTGAAAACGGCTGGGTGTTGCGTGATATGGATGGTGAACCTACCCGATGGGGACGGTGGGATCCGGAATACCTGCTGCGGCCCTATGGTTTTGTCGCCAGAGGGTTGAATGGTATGCAGGCGCAAACCTATATGCATACCGCCTATGCTCTCAGCGGTGACGAGAAATTTCAACGCGGCTTGCAGCAAACCCTAGAGTGGGGTTATCAGCGCTATACGGTGCGTCAGAAAATCACGTTTCCCCCTGAGGATATTGCTCCCTGGGATGATAACCTGGCCAATCGATGTTATTATACCTTGCTTCGCTATGCCAAAGACCCATATCTGAAATCCATTTACCTGCGCAGCCTGGAGCGTTCCTATGCCCTGAAACGCATAGAACATATTCCCTGGTATAATTTTGTCTATGGGGCGATCACAGGCAATGATTGTGAAACTGATAAGGCTGTACAACACTTGCGCTCATGGCCATTGGATTGTATCGACTATTCTTATCGAAATTCGCATCGTGATGATCTATATCCTGAGCCAGGTTATGTACCTTATGCCGGCGGAACCAAAGCTATATCCCCCCGAGAAACCGGCATAAAACGAGGACATCGCAATGCCATGTATCTGGATGGGGGGAGAGGAGGACGGCTCGTCATGGAGCCTACAGGATATCTGCGGGACTATTGGATGGGTCGATACCATGGTTTTATCTCTGCACCCGAAACAACAAATGAAAATCTAATTTCCATTCCGGCCCGGGACAGTGACCGCTTTGGCGCAAAACCCTATGACGGCCCCCAAAGACCGGAGATTGGTTTACAATAATCATATTTAGCTTTGTCCACGGCCCCGGATTTATCTGGGGCCCGGGCTTGTTCAATCAGCACCATTAATAAAATTTGGTGGCATTGTTTGTTTTTATCCAGGAAAAAAATGCGCCAGTCCTGATATTTGTTTCGTAAAACCCAGGCACTTTATTTTCTACCTGTAATCTCGGCTTTTACCTCACGTCGATTAATCTATTTCAGAAAAAGCATTTTCCTCTGATCCTTTACAGTGTTCTCGTTAAAAAGCCTAGAGCCGTCTTGCATGGTCAACGCCCATATGCGTCCTGATACAAAGTCAGCATAGATATATGCCCCCACAAGTTCCGGCATTCTCGTGCCCCTGTAGATTCTACCCCCGGTAATGGAACGATTGCCATTCTCATGTGAATATTCCCAGACCGGTAAAATGAGCCTCTGAGTATTGCATTGAGTGCCCGGTGGGTAGCAGTGATTGCCTTCCATAATTACCGCCTTTGGTAATGTTATCGATCTCTTCCCATGCATTCTGTCCCACATCGCCGATCCACAATTCTCCGGTTTCCTGATCAAAGGCAATACGCCACGACGGATAAAAACAGTCAATTATTCTCGTTATGAACAAATAATTTATGAACCCTTGAAAATCGTAATTGGTTTTATCGCTTGAATTCGCTAAATTAAAGGCTGAATTAACAAGGGAGAATTCGACTCGTGAAATGGATCAAAAAGATTGTGGTATTTTGGTTTTTGCTGGGTTCGGTTTATGGCCAGGAGCTGTTGCTGAACGACGGCGAATCTTTAGTTATCCTAGGAAACAGTATTACCCAGGCTGGCGTCATGCCTTACGGCTATGTGAATCAGGCTCGTAATGCGTTGGCTTTATTATATCCGGAACGCAAAATATCCATTGTTAACGTAGGCATCAGCGGTCACAAAGCTCCTGATATGCTTGCACGGTTTGAGCGGGATGTGGTGCAATATGCACCGGACTGGCTCGCTATTAGCGTAGGCATCAATGATGTATGGCATGGATTCAAGGATGGTCATACTCTGGGAGATGGCCCACGTGGTGTGTCTCTTGAGGAATATACAGAGCAGGTTTCGAAAATGATAAGCCGTGCGCAAGAAACAGGAATCAACGTTGCTTTGATGACGACCACCATTATTCAGGAAAATTTGTCGAGTATTGAAAATCAAAAATTACGCCCTTATAACAAGGCGATCCACCAGCTCTCTGATACATTTGATTGTCTATTAATTGACCAAAACAGGGCGTTTAAAACCGCGCTTGAGCCGTTTCAAAAACCGGGTATGAACAATAAAGGTCTGTTTACCACGGACGGTGTGCATATGAATGATGAGGGTAACTGGCTTATG
>CAYNUX010000297.1:0-5398 GCA_964400115.1 uncultured Cytophagia bacterium | reverse complement strand
GCTTTAACACCCTCCCGGTGACCTGGGACGCCACCGACCAGGACGGCGACCCGGTAGCCAACGGCCTCTATTTCTACAAACTCGATTGCCGGTCGCAATGGCACGAAAACGAAACCATCAGCAAAATCGGCAAGATGATCGTGGCGAGATAGATTGCAGGTACTAGTGCCAGCTTTAGCTGGACGAGAGCGAGAATTACATAATGCTTGTTTTTATACAATTTTCATTTTACCTTATGTGAACAAGGAAGGGTAAATTGAAAAAAGAAAAACTCTTCAAAAAAATACTGGGCAGCTCAAAAAACATCGCATTTCAAGATGTTATCAAACTCGCTCAGAGTTTTGGATTCAAGCTGGACAGGGTGAGTGGCAGCCATCATATTTTTATTCATGAACAAATCCCGGAATTAATCAACCTACAGAATGCAAAGGGGCAAGCCAAACCCTATCAATTATAGCAGTTGATTAATTTAATAGAGCGATACGATTTAAAAATGAAAGTATAGATTATGCAGGACTATCATATCAATGTTTTCTACAGCAAAGAAGACAAAGGGTATATAGCAGATATCCCGGATCTAAGAGCATGCAGTGCCTTTGGGGAAACCCCCCAGGAAGCCCTGCAAGAGGTTCTCAAAGCCAAAGAGCTCTGGCTAGAGACCGCCCGAGCACATAAAAAACCCATCCCCAAACCCCGCTATCGACCTGCGATTTATATGGTGAGTTGAACTCAACTCTCCGACTCCAGGCAAAAGACAACCCGCCGAGGCATGTTCGTAGATTGTTTGTTTGTAGTTCCAGCTACTCACAAAGAGTCTTTAGCTGGCATTCAAACCTGCTACCCGCGCGTTCAACGTATCGATACGTTTGACAATCTCTTTGGCCACATTCAGCTTGCCCTCAAACAATTCCACGATGCTGCCGTGTTTGTTATACGGATGATCATTGAGGATGGGCTTGTCTAACGAACCGTTCTCAATAATATGATCGACCACCAACTGTACGAATTCCATCTGATCGCTGTTCAGAGTGTGGTCGGCCATAAATTCGGAAAACACCTCGAGAGCGGCCGAACGTTCCAGCCCAACCAGTCCGGCCACAAAACGCACCAAAGGCTCGTCGCCGAACGCCTGGTGGTAATCTTTTTCCGTGCCCAGTTCGTGCCAGAGCAGGTTTTCCAGATGGCGCACATCCGATTCGGTGAGCGGAATATTGTTGCGCAGCTTGTGCACGACGAGATCATCCTTGTGCGTCTGCAAATAGTGATTCACTTTTTTGCGATAACTCTGCAGATTATCCGCACCATAATCCGGCTCGCCATCTGTCACCGAAATCACGGTATCGGTAAAGGAGGTATAATAGACCCTGGTGTTCTCCTTTTCCAGCAACACCAGCAGATCCCGTAACGCCTTGCGCACCTCTTCATGGGCAAACAGGTCTGCGTTCTGCCAATACTCTTCTGTCTGTACCCTGCGGATTAGCCCGGCATGCTGTTGCACCTGAGCCAGATTGCCTTTTTCCTCCAGTTTCTCGGCCGTGAGTATGACCTTGTGCTGCTGTCTAGGAACAGCCATGCCCTCGAGCGTGGCAAGCTCGATAGTATACATGAGCACATCAAAGCGTTTGGCCAGCTCGTTCTCCTGACCGGCCGGGATGATCGGGGCCAATTCTTCCTGCAGTTCGCGCAGCATGGTATCTGAAATCGAATTCCATTTTTCCCGCTGCCGGTAACGATGGATATATTCGATGCGCATCTGGCTGGAAAACAACTCTTTGTCGATGGTGTGCACCGCATTATAGAGCTCCTCCACCAGTTGGTTGCGGTGGCTCTGGTAAGGCTCGGACTGGTAATCCAGATGCTCCAGCTTTTGCGCGATCTTTATCTGCAGGATGAACAGCATCTCTGTCAGCGACTTTATGGCCGGAGCTTCGGTGCCATTTTTTTCGATACGGAAAAACTCGAAATTACCGCAATAATCGAAAATCAGAAACGAATCCTTGTCTTGTCCCACGCCGAACAAGTCCGGACAAAGCCGGGTCCCCCGTCCGATCATTTGCCAGAATTTCGATTTCGAGCGCAATCGTTTAAAGAACACCAGGTTCACCAGCTCGGGTATGTCGATGCCCGTATCCAGCATGTCCACGGAAATGGCGATTTGCGGAAATTTATCTTTTTCTCCCAGGTCATCGATCAGGGTATCCACGTATTTGATGCCATTATAAATGGTAGCGCAAAAGCGTCCGGTAAAAGCGGGATAGAGCGCATTGAACCGCTCGAGGATAAAATCAGCGTGCTTGGTATTGGCGGCAAAGATCAGGGACTTGCCGATGAGATCACCCCCCTGCACGCGAATGCCTTTGGTCATCAGATTCTGCAACACTGTATCCACGGTATGGCTGTTAAAGAGAAATGTGTTCAATGCAGCGCTGGGCACGTCGCGCACCCCTTCTTCAAAGGTATCCTCCCACAGCTCTTTTTCTTCCTCCGACAGATCGTCATAATGAATGCCCTCTTGCAAGAATTTCATCTTGGTCTCGAGGGTGCGATAGGGCACCAAAAATTCATCATCCACCGCCTCTTTGAGCTCATAGGCAAAGGTGGGCACATTGTCTTCCAGTTCGAACACGTGATAGGTGTTTTTATCGATATCGCTCTTGGGGGTGGCCGTGAGTCCCAAAAGATAGCCATCAAAGTAGGTAAAGATGTCCTGATATTTTTTATAGATGGAACGATGCGATTCATCCACGATCATGAGATCAAAGTGGCCGACGCTAAACAGCCGCGACCCATCCGGTTTGCGTGTGGCATCGATGGCGTTCATCATGGTGGGATAGGTGGAAAAGACCATACGCGCGGCCGGGTCATCCTTGCTGTCCAGCAGATTGCAAAGGGTGAGATTGGGCAGCAGAGTGTTGAAATGCTTTTTCGCCTGTTTCACCAGCTCGCGTCGGTCGGCCAGAAACAGGATATGCTTGATCCAGCCGTTCTGCAGCAACACATCGACGATGGAAATGGCCGTGCGGGTCTTGCCCGAGCCTGTGGCCATGACCAGCAAGGCCTTGCGCTGGCCTTTTTGCAGGGCATCACATACGGCCTGTACGGCCATTTTCTGATACACCCGGTTGGTGATCTTGTCATCGATCTGTACGGCATGGATCGGTTTCTTGTGCGCCTTGCGGTAATAGTGCCAGTCCAGCTCGTCGCGGCTGAAAAAGCCGAATACCCGGCGCTCCGGATAGGCCGTGTCATCCCAAAACCAGATCTCGAACCCGTTGGTGTAAAAGATCAGGGGACGAATGCCATGCGTCTTTTCCAGACAGTCGGCATAGAGTCGCGCCTGTATTTTGCCGGTTTTGGGGTCTGCCGAGGTGCGCTTGGCCTCGACCACGGCCAGGGGCGTGGCGTTCTCGGAATAGAGCACATAATCGACAAACCCCTCGCCCGAGGGATTGGGCATGCCGGTCACCGCTACCTCTTGCAGGCAGTCCGTGCCGAGGGTCCAGCTGGCCATCTCCAGGGCCAGATCGATATAGAGCTTGCGGGTCTGGAACTCGCTGATATCGTCGCAATGAAATTCGCGGTTCTGTTCCGAGGTCTTGCGCTGTAGCGTAAACGCCTGGCGCTCCTCGGCCGAACGCAGCTGCTCTTGCAGTTTTTCACGTTCCTGTTTCCAGGCTGCTTGTTTGCCAGCCAGGTCTTGCTGCATCTGTTGGGTCTTGCGCTCCTGTTCGGCGCTGTCGGGCAACAGGGTGGCATCAAACTCTACGGTATGGATATCGCTGGAATAGGAAAAATCGATCCACGAGATAAACTCGTACAGGTTATGCAAAGATTCTACCGCCTGTCTCCGGCTCACCGGTTTGGCGGTATGTGCGGCCTTGTTGCCCAGCGAGATGATAAACTTGAGACGCGGAAACAGCTTTTCGTCGACAATGGCTTTGAACGGATAGTGGTGCACCAGCGACGAGAGATTGTCCTGATACGGCACATCGAGTTCGCTGTCCACCTGATAGACGAACTTGACGGCGATCTCGAGTGCCCGCCGCGCCTGCAAGGCGGCGACAGAATGGGAGACCGCCAGGGCGCGTTCCGCTTCCTGGCACGCGGTGGCCATGTCGCGGTATTTCGGGTCTTTGGTCAGATAGTCGAAATTGGATGGCATGCAGCTGTCCTTGCTACGCGTTGAATGTCATATCGTTTGTGCTGGAATGGCCCGGGTGCATGAACTATGGAACTAGTTTGATTACGTTTTCTTTTAACCAGAGAACGTCGAGATTCACAGAGATAAGATAATAAAATTCTTTTGGATGCACTATTTTTTACATGTTTTTTCTCTCTGGGCCCCGGTAGATCGGTGACTAGCATAACCTGTGCATTCGAAAAAGATGAGAAAAGAGGGTACGGAATCTGATTCATGCTTGGGATAAATACTTTATGTTATACCATTTCAAATAAAAGTGGTTTGACGTCAATCTCTTCATTTTCAGCATTCCATAAATCGAGTTTTGCTTGCATGAAAAGCCAGCTTTCCGGAGTGGTACCTGTTGCTTTAGCAACACGAATAGCCATTTCCGGACTCATTCCGGCACGACAGTTCAATAATGCGGATAGAGTTTTCCTTGTAACCCCTAATCGATTTGCCGCTTCAGTCACGGTCAAATTGAGTGGCTTGATCACATCTTTACGTAAAATTTCTCCGGGATGTGTAGGTTTTCTTTTTTGTAACATTTCTATATCCTCAATGATAATCTTGAAAATCGACATTGATCGCATCTTGACCTTGAAACTGGAATATAATTCTCCAATTTCCTGATACCCAGACTGACCAAATGATCGGGATCGCTTGTTTCGTTTTGCTCTTACCGGACATATGAACCCAAAATACCGATGCTCTCGACGTTGTACCCGGATTGCAACGATGGCATAATCGCTCGTAACGTTGATTTAATGTTCTCAATATCGATCACGACCTCTTGTTTGCTTGAAGAAAGATAAAACATTCAACAACGCGATGCAATTATTTTCATTTTTACTCTGAATTGTCAGTGAGTTACAGTTGCCTCAAAAATTATTTGCCTGCTACAACTCTCCCCTGAACGCCCGCTGCATCAGTGCATTGAAATTCTCCTGCAGATGCCCGAGCGAGACCTGCATGGCGGCTTTTTGCTGCTCGATCTTTTTGGTGCGGGCGGCAAAGGTTTCTTGGTAGTCGAGAGGGGGTAGTATTATTTTAAATCTTTTTATCTGAGAATAATTAAACGCCTCTCTGGTTCCACCAGCTTGGGTTCCAAGCATATTTTTTTGATAGTTATCCGTCGCTATTTGGTGTGAAAGAAACAAAGTATCAATTGTTTCTTTTGGTCTAATGATACATACATGCTGATTTACGTTTCCTTTT
>CAYNUX010000296.1:0-5400 GCA_964400115.1 uncultured Cytophagia bacterium | reverse complement strand
CCCCGAAATGCTGTGCAACATCATTAATCAATTCGACTTTAAGGGATATTCCGTTCTGGATCAATATGAAAAGGGTATAATGGTCACCACGGATGGTTTTATTGTGGTCTATGATGAACTGCTTTGACCTGTTGGCAGCTTTGAACCGGCTAAAAATTTGCTGTATCCATTCACCATAGCGATCATTTTGATTCACAAACAGATCGAGATCGTCAGAGTAACGATGATTAAAATAGTGCCGGCTCAGTGCAGTACCACCGGTCAGATAGAACGGTGTTGCGAGCTCGTGCACGAGTTTCAGCACTCCATCCTGGAAAGGATAGAGGCTCTCGGTGTAATATTTTGCGAATGATTTCATATTTACGTTTCTGTTCGGGAAAACGGAGTTTAGCGATGAGTTCAGGGGTCAAATGCTCTTTAATAAAATCGAGCCCCAAAAGACCCAAAATCTCATACCATCCCAGGCGCTCCAGGATACGCACAATGGCTCGCTCCTGGTTGAGAAATCCGATTCCCTGCCGTTCGCCCCGTGCGATACGGTAAAATTCGTATGCCTCGAGGTCATAATCCCAGAGAATGGGTTGTAAGAGGTCTTTGATTTCAGATTGGGTCATGAAAAAAATGTTCAGTGATTGAAATCGGTTTTTCTTAAAATAGCACTGCAAGAATACAATGTCAACAGAATTCTAAAAAGGCAGTTTGAGCAATGCAGTCAGGGACAGATTTTTGAGAATGATTGAATCGTAAACTAGTCTCTTGCTGAGACGCAGGGGAAGGAAACTCACGCTGAGGCGCGGAGGCGCTGAGGAAAAAAATCACACAGGGACACGGTGAAAGAATACTCTCGCCAAGGCGCAAGGACGCAAAGGAGAATCTCAGAAAAAACAAAAGCAAAAAAACAGGACAAAAACAAGAGTGGATCCTGCATGATTCATAAATTCAAAAATAATCGATTTTAAATTTTAACTTTACACCCATTGGGCCCTTTAAAGTTCACTATCCACAAGAAAAAAACCAGAGTTAATAATATGAATGACTTTTTTGGCATTGCGTTTTTTGCGGATAATCCAGGTGAATATTACTCTATATTCTTGCTCTTCCCCGCGCCCCAGCGCCGCAGCAAGAGCTTTTTCTTTGCGCCCTTGCGAAAGTTCTTTTCTCAGCGCCCCAGCGCCTCAGCGAGAGGCATTTCTCCGCGCTTTAGCGTCCCAGCGAGAGCTATCTTATTTCCCTTGCTTGATATGCATATTTTATGCATATTATGATGCACAACTCTATTAAAGGATTTTATCATGAGAACAACCATCAATATAGACGACAACCTGGTCAAAGAAGCAGTCAGGCTGACAGGAGTGTCAGAAAAAACCTCTCTGGTGCGGATGGGATTGGAATCGTTGATTGCAAAAGAAAGCGCAAAACGGTTGGCTAAATTGGGCGGCACAGAGCCTGATCTTGAACGCATACATCGACGCAAAAATCAGGGGCAAGTCTCATGGTCCTGATTGACACCTCTGTATGGATCGATCATTTGCGGCAGACCAACCGGCATCTGAGCACGCTCCTGGAACGCGAGCATGTTTACTGCCATGCTTTTGTCATCGGTGAACTGGCCTGTGGCAACTTGCAAAACCGTGCGGAAATTCTGGCCTTGCTCCGGATGCTGGCCAAAGCGTGCACTCTTACCCACAATGAGGTATTATCTTTTATCGAAAACCATGATCTGATGGGCAAGGGACTGGGATATATCGATATCATCCTCCTGGCCTCGACCATGCTCACGGACTGCCTCTTGTGGACCCGGGATAAAGCCCTGGCAAACGCTGCCAAAGAATTGGAAATAGGATATGACAGGGAGTTCGAATCGTAAAAAGAAACTCTCGCGAGGACGCAAAGGCAGAATGCTCTCGCTGAGGCGCGGGGCTAGAGTTTGTCGTGATTGGAATGTGATGGGGTAAGAATAGCTGCGGCGCGGTGCCATTCGGGAAAGATATGAAACGAGATGACTTTGAGTGCGGCTTTTTCAAATTCCTCCTCTACCTCTTTTCGATTCCAAAAGGCGTGAATAAATTCGATATTCCCCCACAAAAGATCACCGGGTTCAAAAATATCTTTACTGCTCCACTCGGGCACGGATCGGCCATAGGCTTCACGTCCGAATCGAACCAGGTCATCCGGTTTCATGGTCATGATGGCCATGGACTGGATCAGTCGGCCTGTGGCAAGGAATAGTTTGCCCAGTCTCAGGTGTGCGTTCATAAAGTGAGAAAATTGAATTGATTAATATATCTCTATTTGATTTTAGCCATAATTGTCAAGATGCTTTACCTCCACGCGATTGACAGCTTGCACATCTGTTTTGCGCGACATAGCCGCAGTGTTGTGCATATGTACCCGGATTAATCCCTACTGACTGGGTTTTACAATGTTCCAATACCGACTCTTCGGGTTGCCCCCGCAACAAAACGATCAATTCGGGTTGGTTCCACATTCTTTTTCTCATGTTGGCCTCCTCTATGCCAAATTTTCTATATTTGGCTTTTTGCAACCTTTTTTTCAACATATCTGTGATTTTTTTCCAAAGGTTCATGGTTTATTAAATTTTCGGTCAATTCGATCAATGCCCCGCTTTTGTCGAATCTTAAAATGTAAAATGAATTTGAGCGGATAAAAGTATTGAGCATCGACCAGAGTTGCTCCCACCACGATGCCGGTGTGTACGGCCGGATAGAGCGGGGAAGCAATCGCATGCATATACCCGTCCGTGTGCAGAGTCTCAATCATTTTGAACAAATCCATTCATAAAGGTAATAGAAATAGGGTCTAGATTTATGTGCCGTTGCTGAAATTGGGGCATCTATCGCATTGGACCCAATTCATGACACTTGCCGAGACCGTCTCGATAACCGGCTGATGAAAGGATTCGTCTTGCTGTCGATGCTCTATGCCTTTGCAGCAAATTCAATGCCAAATATGCATACCCTATCAATCCTATTATTGATACGTTCAATGCAATCCGCAAAATGGTTGTGAGATTTTGATTGTCTTAACCAGGTTGGAAAAATGCTGCTTGTCAAGAGTGCCCTACTCTATTTCAGCAACCCAAATACCCTCTTAATGCACCTGTCCTTTTGCCCTTGAGAGATTCAACACCCATTTAAAGGACAAATGCAAATATTACTGTCCGTTCTTCCATCTGCAAGATAATGAATTTCTTTGAACGGCGCAATAGAAAAAGTGTGTTTTTTAAAAATAAACAAGGGCTTAGCCCCCTAAAATGCCTCTGCAAATGTTGATTTTGTTCAAGTTTTACACATTTTGTCCCAGAGCCTTTTCCATGAAAGCCGGCACTCTATTCTAATCATACAAAAATTTAAATAAATCATTTGATCCCAGCCAATACTTTGCTAAAGTCACTCAGTCACTCAGTCACTCAGTCACTCAGTCACTCAGTCACTCAGTCACTCAGTTAACAGATGATTACAACGATACCAAAACATCTTTTGAATAATTTACCTCAACTTTTCAGGGCATTCAGGCTGGTCCTTTCTTCCTCCCCAAAACTTTCGCTGCTTTTGTCTGGCCTGCTCGTACTACAAAGCATTCTCCCTCTGGGGGTCTTGTGGGTGAGCAAGATGATCCTGGATCGGGTGAGCGAGAGGGTGATGGCGGATAATCCCTCCGCAAACCTTGATGCCGTGTTATGGCTGGTCGTCGTTGCGGCTCTGCTCTCGTTCCTCGTGCTGGTCTGTAACAGCCTCAATACTCTCTTGCAAGAGCAACACGCCACGATCGTGCAGGAACGCATCAACAATATGCTGCACGAAAAATCGCTCGAGGTCGATCTGGCCTATTATGAAAATCCGTCGTTTCACGACACGCTGCATCACGTGCAGCAATCCGGTGCCTATCGTCCCATGCTGATGGTCAATCATCTGTTTGCGACCCTGAGATCTGCATTCACGTTTACAGGCCTGGTGGCGCTGTTGATGGGATTTCACTGGTCCGTGCCGCTGTGGACCGTGCTCACGATCTTGCCGTCCTTTATCCTGCGTCTGCGTTTTGCGGACGAACGCTACGAGTGGACCTCGCGGCGCAGCAGCATGGAACGCAAGAGCTTTTATTATCACCACCTGATCTCTTTTCCGCAATTCGCCAAAGAGATCCGGCTGCTGGGAACCGGACGCCTGTTCCGGCGGCGATACCAGTCCCTGCGCGCCCGCTTGCGCATTGAATCGTTTCAGATGGGACTCAAACATACCCGAGCGACCCTCGCCACCCAGCTCCTGGCCACACTGGTGGCGTTTGGCTTTTATCTGATCCTGATTGTTCGCACGATTCTTGGTTTTGTCACCATCGGCGGACTGGTCATGTATTTTCAGGCGTTTCAGCAGGCTCTGAATCATTTGAAAAATCTGGCGCACGGGGTGGGTGATGTGTATGAGGACAGTCGATTTATTTCCCAGCTGGTCGCGTTTCTCAGTCTCGAGCCCGAGATCAAACGTCCGGCTCGTGTTCGCACGATTCCGGATCCGATCACGCAGGGAATCGTGTTCGAGCACGTCTCTTTTCATTATCCGTTTAGCGAGCGCTGGGTGATACAGGATGTGAGCTTAAGGATCGCTCCGGGCGAGCGGCTGGCCCTGGCCGGTGCCAACGGATCCGGCAAGACCACGTTGATCAAGCTTTTGTGCCGGTTGTATGATCCGCCAAAAGGCCGTATCCTGGTGGATGGCATCGATATCCGGGAATTCGACCCGCAGGAATGGTGGCGCTGCCTTGCCGTGATGTTTCAGGATTATTTGCAGTATTATCTCAGCGCCCGGGAGAACATCTGGTTCGGCGATATCCTGACCCCGCAGAATCGCGGCAGAATCGAACAAACCGGCGAGGCTGCGGGTATCCATAGGGCTATCGGCGGATTGCCGGCCGGATATGATACCCTGCTCGGCAAGTGGTTCGATAACGGCGAAGAGCTGAGTACCGGCGAGTGGCAAAAGCTGGCCATGGCACGGGCCTTTTTTCGGGATGCTCCCGTCATGATCTTTGACGAGCCCACCAGCTCGCTCGATGCGCGTCATGAACGCGCCGTGCTAAAGGCCTGGCTGGAACGATCGCAAAAAAAGATCGCCCTGCTCATCAGTCACCGGTTGTCTACGTTGCAGGTTGCGGATCGTATCATTGTCATGAAACAGGGCCGGATTGCAGAAACAGGGGAGCACGAGCAGCTTTTGCAACAGGGGGGCGTCTATTAGCAGCTGTTCGATGCATCGGTGCGGCATGCGATGGATGAATAATTCGGGTCCTATTCCTCCGGAGATACGACTTTGGTGACGATTTTGCGCACATACAGTTCTTTGACGAGTCCGATCACATCGGCCTGAATAGTTTGCACTTCTTCGG
>CAYNUX010000295.1:0-5408 GCA_964400115.1 uncultured Cytophagia bacterium | reverse complement strand
TGAATCCTGAGGATTGGATCCAGCAGGAAATTGTTATTTCAGATACAGCATTTTTGTCAATTGCGACTCTTGTCGCTGACCGTCATCCGCTGTGAACCGGGCATAATAGATCCCTGAGGCCAGGTCGGCGGCTTGCCAGGTCACCGAGTGCGGACCGGCGGCACGTGTGGCTTGTTGCAGCAGCACAGCCACTTGCTGACCCTGCGTGTTATAGACAACAAGACTGACTCTGGCCTGATGCGGCAACTCGAATTTCAGGGTGGTCTGGCTGTTAAAGGGATTGGGAAAAGCCGGAAAGAGCTCGAATCCGGTCACGATTTTTTCTCCCTGTTGCACGCGGGTGCGCGTCGGGAATTCAAAAGCGGCCAGTGCAGCGCCGACAAATTCATCCATATCCGCAGGCTCGGCCAGGGTTTCAAAGGGAAATCCCAGGCTGATCATGCGTGCGCTTTCAGTGGCAGTGCTGACCGGTCCCTCGTAATAGAGTCCGGCCACAGAAGAACCGTCGCTATAGACCAGGCAGGGAATGCTGCCGCCCACCGGGGTATAGATATCCGGATAACGGACATCGAATCCGTTCGAGCCGTCATCAAGAGCAATGTTCACGCCGCTAAACAGCGTTTCCTCCACTCCCAGAACCGCATAGCCATTCCCCTGCATGCCGTCGCTGACATAGCCGGTCTTTAGATAGGTTTCCATAAAACCCTTGCTTTTGGGTGACCCCTGCTCGTCCAGGTTGTTGCCGATATTGCTGCCTGACAGCAAGAGCTGACCTCCCTGACGCAGAAATCCGGATAAATAGGGAAAGTCATTCATGGTGACGAGTTCCTCGCCGGTACCCTGGTCGCCGGTGAGCCAGATCAGCGCGTCATAATCCCGGGGATCCACCAGCAGTTGACCGAGACCGTTGAGCGAGATCGAGGCATAGGAATATCCCAGCCGGGATAATGATTCGGCAACGCGGGCCACGAACGGATGGCCGGGTTGCTGCCAGACGCCATTGCGTGCGGTAAAGGCATTGACGATGAGAATACGATTTTTTTCGTTGCCGCCGGTGGCCAGAGGAGTGGAATCCAGAGATTCCAGGGATTTGGGGCCTTTGCCTACGGCCTGGATGCGAATCATCCAGTCACCCAGGCTCAGATCCTCTAAAAGTACGCGGGTGCTGTCGGCCGGAAGCTCGGACTCGGGTTTTAACAAGAGCCAGTCGCTGTCCATGCTCTTGCCATAGATGCGGTATCCGGCGCAGAGTTCGGGTTCTGGTACCGCTGACCATTCGGCATAGATGCCGCCATCCTGCTGCATGACCAGATTGGATTCTACGACTTGCGGGGTATACGAGTAGGGCGGGATGGGCACGGTGCCATAAGGTTCGGACATGCCGGATTCGTTCCAGTACCGGTCGGCTGCGGTGGCGCCGTAATATTTTTCCTTATAGGTACCGGTCAGGATAGTGTCGATAAAGGTGACTGTGCCCCTGGTAAAAAGCCTTTTATGGACAGGGTCAAAATCCGCACTGGGAAGGGGACTGTTGGTACGGTAGACCAGCAACCAGTGTGCCTCGCTAGTGTCTGCCGGGGTTATGCTGATTTCATAGCGAAAGGTGTCCAGCAGGGTCACCGAGAGCTGAGGTGCATCGGGTGGCGTATCCTCGATCAGGCCGGTGGCGCGGATTTTAGTGGGCATGTCGAAAAATGTTTTTGCTGCACGTTCCCAGTAATTGTTATCGAGCCAGGTGAGCTGGCTGAAGAACTGAAACCCGTCATTCCAGGGGATGGTGCGTACTTTTTTAACGATATCGATATGCTCATCCATGCGTTTATAGTTTGAGAGAACATAAGAGCCGGGGCCGGTGGAAAATAAACGTCCGGCCTCGATACCGGGCTGAATATATCGTCCCCAGCAGGCGGTATATTGGCTGTCGCCGCCGGGCCCCACCAACATGCTGTAGAACTGTTTTTCGGAAATCGAATGATAATGCATGGGCGTCAGCTGATCGATAAGCCCATTATTGAACCACAGAGCCGCATCCTGGTACACGGTATGGTAGCCATTCCAGCCGCCCCAGTTGTAATTGCCCAGGGCTGCCACAGACAACCGCACCCAGGGCTTGAGCTCCTGGATAGCTTGATGGATCATCTGTACCTGTTCGGTCACGGTCCAGCGTCGCCATTCACCCCAGCTGGGAAAGCCATCGGGCACGCCGCCGCTGGCCGGATGTTCGACATCATAGATAAAGCGACTGGATTTGGTGCCGGGCAGGAGTTTTTTGAGCTGTTGTTGTTCGATAAACTGTCCATCCAGCACGCGGATTTCCTGTTCCGGTGAGACTGCGGCGGTCATGTCATCGTCGTCGTACTCGTTCCAGCGAATAAAATCGAGATGAATGCCATCGATATCATAGTTTTGCACGATCTCGCGCACGATATCGGTGGTGTATTGCCGCACTGGAGCGAGTCCGGGAGACAGACAGCGGTAGCTGGTCATGGGCCGGCCATCGGCATTGGTGCAGACCCATTCCGGGTGTTCGGCGGCCGGAGTGCCAGCTGCGGTGCTGGAGGTGTGGAATGTATTGATCCAGGCATGCACCTCGAGTCCGCGCGCATGCGCTTGCTCGATGGTATAGGCCAGGGGATCGAAACCCGGATAGCGCGAGCCTGCGTAATAGCCCCACGGTTCATACGACGATTCATAATAAGCCGTGCCGCTCTGGCGCACCTGCCACAGCACGGCATTCATATTGGCGGTCACATGATCGTCGAGAATCGAGCGGATGCGGGCTTTATTGGTCTCGGCTGACGCCCCGCCGCGGATATAGTTCCAGGTAATGACCCAGGTGGCACGAAATTCGGTGTTCTGGCCAAAGAGCATGCAAGAGAACAGAAATAAAAAGAGTATGGTTTTTTTCATCAGACCCTCAGCGTTCAAGCGTATGGTGTGGTTTGGAATTGAGTTCAAGAATAGTGAATTATGGGTTAAACATCAAGGATTATCATGGGTTCCGTGTTTGGTTCGTAGTTCCGTAGTTCCGGCTTTAGCCGGAGAGTATTCCAGCTAAAGCTGGAACTACGAACAGAACTACGAACAGAACTATGAGCTATAAGCTAGAATTCGTCCCATCCTTTGCCATAATCTAGCAAAGGATAATCTCGCCAGATTTGTTTCACTTTTTCATAACCCAGTTTAGCGATAAATTCATGAACACTCGAAAAGGGCCACTCTTGCCATTTTTTGGTTTTTTCATGGTGAACAGGATTATGATGGATGTAATTGATGGTTACCCAAAAATGTCTTTCACTGCGTATAGCACGATCTGAACAATGATTGAATACTTTTCTTCCCCTTTGATTTTCCTCACCATTCCATAAATAGGCGGTACGGCCATGTAATTCCCCCAGTTCTTTTGATAAATACTTGAAATTTTTACATCGAATCAATGCATGGTAATGGTTGGGCAGCACACACCAGGCATGTACCTTGACCTGTTGTGTCTCTAAAAAATCGAGTAAAGAGCTGGAAAACGCTGTCATCCGCTTTGCCGAAAAACCAATAATCGGCTGATGATAATAGCACGACGCGATGAGATGATATAGCTCTAGCCTGGAGTTGAAATGGGGAGGGGAATGCCAGGGGTAATGTTTGCGTTTCCGTTCGTTTAAAATTTCTTGCTGTTCTTGAGCAGTGTATTTGTGCCAGTCGTACATGGGATGATGCTCTTTTTAGCCAGAGATAGTAGATATTCTTTTTGGGTGTTGAGTTGATGGTTGATTGTCAACGGGTACAATATGTAATTTGTTAAAAATAGTAAAAATTATATATTTTTGCAATAAAATTTATTTTTATATAGGAAATATTTTAATTAAAAAATGCATTTTAGTTGTATTTTGGTTTGTAGTTCCAGCTTTAGCTGGTATCCTAACCGGCTAAAGCCGGAATTACAAACCTATGGAACTACGAACCCACGCTACGAGCCCAACCTATTGCTTATTGATCAGAGAGGTCTATGGGCTGGATCAACTGACGGCCGACAGAATAGGGGATGAGGTTTTTATGTTGTAATCTGCCGATGATCAGAGCCGGATGGGTATTGTATTTTTGGGCAAATTCAATGACAAGGGATTCGTCGATGTGATGATAGGCGAGCAACTCTTTTTCTTGTTTTTTTGAAAAGGTCCATTCTTCGGCAAAATCGTGCGCTTTTTGTTCTTTTTCAGGATCGGTCTCTGAAAAATCAATTCCTTCAAGAGAAATATATTTTTTCCCGTGCAACAGGATGTGTCCGATTTCGTGGAAAAACGTGAACCAAAATCGATCGTTTTGCTTATAGCGGGCAGTGAACTGGATCACCGGAGTGTTACGGATCCAGCGAGTCGATCCACTAATAGGCACCCGGGGTAATTTGGGAGTGCAAAAAATTTTGACGCCGGCATTCAGGCAGAGCTGCTTTACCCGGGCAAAAAAGTTGTCCGGGTGAGTGGCCATGATGGTTTTTATTTCTTGTAAATTCCGTACCAGTAATTTCCTGTCAAACTCGCCTGTACTACGGCTTGCAGCTTGAAATTCACCCTGGCGTAGCCAGGCAGAAAGGGCATGAGGATCATGGGTATGCTTTAGTGAAGTAAACGCCGCGACTTTGAGCGGGCAATCGATGTAAAGTTTAGTCCAGGCTTGATGAGAAGAAATTCCAAAATATTGCAAGAGATAGAGGGATTTTTCCTCGATTTTTCTTGTTTTGGGCACCCAGCCCAATTCTGCCATCTGCGCATAGGGAAATTGTTTTGTCCATTCTCTCGCCTGTTGAACAGCACGTTGTCTTTGTAATCGTGCCTTGTATTCGTTATATCGCGATTGTTTGTTGATCCAGAAATGAGCGGGAATCCGGGTGATATTTTCAAAAAGAATTGCCATTTCTGCCGTTACTGAGCTGGTGCCTTTCAGGACGGCGATAATGGTTTTTTCCGGTTTGCCAGCCCTCAGGGCAAATTCTTTGCGACTCATTCCCATCTCTTGCAATTTTTCATTCAAAGTTACCCCGGGATGGTAAACCTTGTCCGGGAAAAATTCGTTTATTGCTGTCATGTTTTGACCTAATGGTAATCGATGATTTCAATAACGGTGAGGCTGTGCCATTCGTGCCAATGTGGGGTTTTGCTGTCGTCGTCGGATGAGACGATGGGCTCAAATATTAATCTAAAGAGTTGATCCAGGTCGCATGCCCATTGCCCTTTTCTGTTTTCTTTTAATGGATGAAAATGTCCTGGCAAGTGTTGCAGATCGGCAAAGCTGGCCGCTGCAGCCAGGTCATCCAGTCGTTGCAGAAAGAGTCGAGCCCTGACACTGCCCATCTTTTTTTTCGCCAGCCGATGGTCATTGGCATATTTTTTTAATTTGTTATGGGCAAAGGTAAT
>CAYNUX010000294.1:0-5426 GCA_964400115.1 uncultured Cytophagia bacterium | reverse complement strand
TAACGGCAGGTTAACATGTTCTTCACGGTTATTATCTTAAACAATTGAGTATTAGTTTATATATTTTTTTAGATCAAGACATGACGGTATTATAAACTAATGATAATGGAGTATCATGAGATTTATTCCTCTTGCTTTTTTACTGATAGTATTATCTTGTGGACAAAATGATCCCCAAGAACAACAATGGTGGCTTGCTCCGCAAAAAATCCCCGAATGGGCCAAAGTTGGTAACTTTAATACCGCTCGTTGGGATGGTGGCCCTATCGAGGCTGCAAAAGGCAGGTTATCCGGCTGGCCTCATTGGGAAGAGAATGATCCGGAAAATATTCTGACAGCGGTGAGCAGTTTTTATGGTTTGGAAACCGTTGCATGGGCTAAACGTGCCGGTTTAAATTGGCTTTGGGTCACGTGGAGTGTTGGATTTTCACACGAAACCGAACAAAAACAATGGGATTTTTTAAAACGCTATATCAAAGAGTGCCACCAGAACGATATCAGAGTCACAGCGTATATCTCCGGTGCGAATATGTTTCATGAGGATATGGCCGAATTTGTACCAGAGTCTGTGAACTGGTGGATGTTGGATGAGAATGGAAAGCCCATACCTTATGGTGCGGCAAAATATAGTCGGTATGGGGTAACCAGATATATGGCCGATACGCAACATCCGGATTGGTTGCCTTATCAACGTATTCGTGTCCGTCAAGCCTTAAAGGCCGGGGTGGATGGCTTTTGGGTGGATAACATCGGATCCAAAAAGTATAAGCAATCCATTTACGATCTTGTAGATATGATTTTTGAGGAAAGCAAAGATTTTGATACGGTTCCACTTGTGTGTTTTAATATGCATCGTGGTTCACTGGCTCTTGCACGTTATACCAACTGTCTTTCCACAGAAGATGGTTTTGAACCAGGATATTATACCGATACTGATGATAAGAACTCATCCAATAGTGTGAGTTTTGATGCTTTTGAAGGGGATTTGGAGAATGGTGATGGTCAGCTGGTTTGCAATATCGGGATTCTAAAATATCAATGGGCCGTATCTGAAGGATGGAGGCCGAGCAGCATCGAATATGGTAAACGACATAATGGCGTCAGCCGTATGATTGATGTCATGGCACCTGAAAAGTGGCAGCTATGCCTGGCCGAATGTAAAATGTTTCATAATAGTCTGGAACCCTATTTCGAAGGTATTTTTATGCGAGACCTGGTGGCCGGAGATTCACTGGCTCATGCATGTCTGGATGCTATGGGCCAGTATAACGATTTTTTTACACGTCATCAAGAGTATTATACCCACCCCAAATCTATTGTACCTCTGGCGGTCATCGCTCCTTATGAGGGGGGAGCGATAGAACGCCAACTGATCTCTGATTTAAACTTTCTATCTTCTCATAATTTGCAATACAATGTTTTGTTTAATGGGGATATCTCTAAACTATCATTGCAAAAATATAAAGTGATCGTGGTGCCTGATGCTATCGATATTTCAGCAAAGGAAAAAGAGGTGATAAAAGAATGGAGCAAGGATGGAGGAACATGTCTTTTGATGGGGGCACCTCACAAATCCTGGGCCAATGGTTTTGTTCAAAAATCAGCGGTCAGCTCGGAAAATAGTGGTTTGCAATATTTTGACCCGCCCTTAACAATGCCCCAGCTGGTGACAGAGTTAAAACCCTTGTTGGAATCAATTCAAACTGTTACACTAGAGGCTCCTCCATTTGTTCTGCATTATGCTGTTTCACAGCCGGACGATCATCGCACCATTATCCATGTTTTGAACTATTCTCAGAAACCGGTTTATAATGCAAAGATACATATCGATTCAAAGGGTTCTCAGGGCAAACTACTTTCTCCGGATTTTTCAACAGAACACATTACAAGCATTAAAAACCATAAAGGTGTGTTTACGATTCCCCAATTGAATACATACGCTTTGATTGTTGTCGATTAATCGAGTCTAAAGGAGGTGATAAAAAAAATTTTGTTGCGAAAGAAAAGTGAAATATGATTATTAACTGAGGAGGGATGCATTGTGAAGATTACAAAAGTTGCTTTGAGCGCTTTTATCGTATTGTGTATGGCCTTGACTATACCTATCCTGGCGCAGGATTCAGAACTCGTGGATAATTTTGAATGGGCGAGTGGTATCGATGCCAGTGCTTATTACGATAGCCTACGTGCCATGGGCTGGGCACCGCGGGAATCCGGGGATACTCCTGAAGCCCGCCACCCGGATATCACGATCTCCACAGATGCCAAAGAGGGAGAGTATTGTCTGGAAATTACTGAGCAGCGATCCGACGTCGATTATGTAAGGTTTGCTTATGAAGATATTGCCGCAGGCTATGGGGATTGGGCTGAATATAATTATCTGTCGTTCTGGGTTAAAGCCTCTTCCGTCATCGAGGCAAGTACAGGCGCTGTTAAAGTGTATACCCGCGATTTTTCAGAGGGCTGGGGTAAACTGGATCCGATCACTGTGGGCACCGAATGGACTTTTATTGTATACCAGCTTCCGGAAGATAAAACCACTGTAGATTCTTTGCGTTATTTCAGGATTTTCTGTCGAGGTGATCAGGGGATCGAACTGCCGTGGAAGCTTTGGGTCGACGATATCCGGGTAAGCAAAAAAGATCCACGTGGTCCCTCTATGCTTGTCGATGATTTTGAGTGGGGTAGCACGGTGGTGCCTGATGATGAGGTTGATAGCCTCAGAGCACATGACTGGAAAACCCGCATAGCCGAATATGATTCGACGACCAGTGAATGGATGATTTATCCCGATTATGTGTTGACGGATGATGCCTATATGGGTAAAAGAGCAATGGAGTTGATCGCGGTAAGAGAAGATTATGATTATGTCAAGTATAATTACGAATATACAGATTCCAATGGTGTTGAACATTTTCAGGACCTCAGTCAATACAATTATATCTCGTTTTACATGAAAGGGGATAGCGTCATTTCCGATGATACAGATGTGGCCAAAATCTACCTGCGTGATGCTGTGTCCAGTTGGATTAAATTTGACACCTTACCCATAGACACCACCTGGCAATGGTATGTCATCGATTTGAATGAAAAATGTGCACCTTTGGATCGCCAACAAGTACGATACATCCGATTTCATTGCTACCATCGCGACGGCGTTAATCTGCCTTTTTCGATCTTTCTTGATGAGATCTGGCTGACCTCCTGGGATCCTCGCGAGCCGGATCAACCTGTTACTGCCGTAAAGTCGAGGCCCCTGGCACAATCGTTGCCAAATTCTTTTGAATTGGAGCAAAATTATCCCAATCCGTTCAATCCCTCAACCACCATTTCTTTTGCTCTGAATCAGCGCGAGCAGGTCGAATTGACCATTTTTGATTTAATGGGGCGAAAAGTTCGATCATTGGTTACCGGGACTTTGCCTGGCGGACGCCATAGAATTGTCTGGGATGGACGTAATAGTCATCAAAAACTCGTTCCCAGCGGTGTGTATTTTTACCGCCTTGAAACAGAGCAAGCGAGCCAGACTCGCAAGATGCTATTGATCAAATAGTATCATATGCACTAAACTTTGGATAGCCATCCGTAATGGCATATGGTGAGCACAGGACGCACTGGCCAGATCTCGCTGATCAAGATTCTAGCTCAGAGCCTACTGTGCTCACCCCTTTCGTTTCAATTTTTTGACACTCGTTTTGGGAGTCAATCCGATGAGAATATTAAAACTATCAATTGTTTTATGTCTGGCGATCGGTCAATTTGCTTTTGGCCAGCGAACCACAGGAAAAATGGCCGGAACAGTGACGGATAAAGAAACCGGTGAACCTTTACCGGGTGCAAATGTAATTATCATAGGAACTTCGATGGGCGCAGCATCGGATATCGAGGGAGAATTTTTTATTCTCAACTTACCACCCGGAATTTATGATGTTAAAGCCTCTATGATGGGGTATAATGCCATGGTTCAAAAAGAGGTTCGCGTCAGCATCAATCGCACGGTTACCGTCAATTTTCCACTCTCACAAACAACCCTCGATTTTGGCCAGGAAGTGACCGTAGTGGCAGAACGGGAAAGAGTGAGAACCGATGTTTCCTTTACGACCTCCTATATTCAGTCCGATAACATAGAAATGGCTCCCGCGACCAGCATAGAAAATGTGATTTCTCGCCATGCCGGTATCAACAAAGATGATTTTGGCCTTCAGATCCGAGGGATGGGAGAACGGGATATTGCGGTTTATGTAGATGGCATGAATTTCAATGATAATCGCAATGACCGTCCATATACGAACATCAATTATGATTTGGTTAAAGAAATTGAAATTCTTACCGGCGGATTCAGTGCCGAGTATGGTAATGCTCGTGCAGGTGTGATCAATCTCACCACCAAAGAAAGCATGCAGGATTTTACAGGCTCGGTGCGCATTGAATATAGCCCGGCTGCCTTGAAGCATTTTGGACCCTATGCATTTGGCAATGAGAATTGGTGGGACTGGGGACGATTTCAGTATTTTGAACCCTCACCGGACCGCAATAAAGATGGTAAACCCGATTTTATAGGATGGAATGCCTATACAGAAGATCCGGCAAGAAATATCTATGATCTATCCCCTGAAAACAATAAAAAACTGTGGGATTATCAACACCGTGATGAAATTCTGCATTATGGTGACCAGCCTGACTATACACTGCAGGCGACGTTGGGTGGACCGATGTTTCCCTGGTGGGACACCTTTAATAATACCTCCTTTTATCTCGGTATCTATCGAAAATTCGAAGCCTATGCCTACCAATTGAGCAAGCCTGGAGTGTTGAATCAAAATGTCAATTTGAAAATAACCCAAAAATTCGGATCCTCAAAAAAACTGACTTTGTTCGGGCTTTATGGAGAAGATCATGGGGCTGGCTATCAAATCAACCAGCAACACGATTATATCCAGGATCCCAATTTTATCATAAAGTACAATTTTCTCCGAAGCGGCATTGCCAACACGCTGTTTGCCGTAGATAATATTTCCAATAATATCAGCTGGTTTAATACCTATACTGGCGGAAAATGGACCCATATGCTGTCACCCAAGACGTATTATGATGTCCGGGTTCAAGGAACCTACAAGAGCTATCGCGGCAATGTTCCTATGGAACATCCGCGCGAACAACTGGAATCAAAGTATGTGGATTTCTTTTTTCTGGAAGACCGGCAAGGTAACCGGCGCGGTTTTCCTGCGTTTCCGCAATATTTCAGTTATCATTATAAAACATTTATTTATGACCAAAACGGTTATTGGTTGCACCGACTGATCCACTCTCGTTGCTATGACAAGTCTCATATGTACACCCTGGATGCCAAATTCGATATCACCAGCCAGATCTCGAAACGACACCAGATTCGGGCGGGCTTTGGGCATACCTTTGACCGGATCAAT
>CAYNUX010000293.1:0-5428 GCA_964400115.1 uncultured Cytophagia bacterium | reverse complement strand
TCTTCCATTGCAATGTCAGTAATCAATGACACATCGACTTTAACATTGTCGCCCGGCATTACCATCTCCACTCCTTCAGGGAGATTCAATTCACCGGTCACATCCGTGGTGCGGAAGTAAAACTGCGGACGATAACCATTAAAAAACGGGGTGTGACGTCCACCTTCTTCTTTGCTCAATACGTATACTTCGCCTTCAAATTTTGTGTGAGGCGTAATGGATCCGGGTTTGGCGATAACCTGACCACGGATCAAATCAGACTTGACGACTCCGCGTAATAACAATCCTGCATTGTCTCCGGCCTGTCCTTCATCCAGGATCTTGCGAAACATCTCTACACCGGTGCACACGGTCTTCTTTTTCGTGCCCAATCCAATGATTTCAATTTCCTCACCTACCTTGACCATTCCGCGTTCGATTCGACCCGTACCCACAGTACCGCGGCCGGTAATCGAAAACACATCCTCTACAGGCATCAAAAACGGCTTGTCGATATCGCGTTCAGGAGTCGGTATGTAATTATCAACCGCTTCCATCAATTCCGCAATGCATTTGGTCTTTTCCGCATCGCTGGGATTGTCCAACGCAATAAGCGCACTGCCCATAATCACCGGGATATCATCACCGGGGAATTCATATTGACTCAACAACTCGCGAACCTCAAGCTCTACAAGCTCTAACAACTCGGGATCATCTACCTGATCGGTCTTGTTCATAAACACGACCATATAAGGCACATTCACCTGACGCGCAAGCAACACGTGCTCACGGGTCTGCGGCATTGGACCATCGGCTGCACTGACCACCAAAATCGCTCCGTCCATCTGAGCTGCACCTGTTACCATGTTCTTGACAAAATCCGCGTGCCCAGGACAGTCAACATGAGCATAATGCCGCGACGCGGTCTCATACTCGGCATGGTGAACATTGATCGTGACGCCTCGGGCCTTTTCTTCCGGTGCATTGTCGATCTCATCATAAGACCGAGCCTGCGCAAAACCCTGTAACGCCAAGGTCTGGGTGATGGCAGCTGTCAATGTGGTCTTGCCATGGTCGACGTGACCTATGGTACCGATATTCACATGTGGCTTGGTTCGCTGAAATTTTTCCTTAGCCATGAATATATTCTCCTTACACTAAAAACGAAAATACAATCTCTAACGGCTATGCTGCAAGGCCCATTTTTTCCTTGAGCTTTTTTTCCACCTCTGGAGTAACTTTCTCATAGCGAGCAAATTGCAAGGTAAACACAGCTCGTCCTTGTGACATGTTTCTCAAAGCCGTGGCATACCCAAACATTTCCGCCAGAGGAACGGTTGCTTTGACAACCTGTACATCGCTACGTTTAATATGACTATCGATTCTAGCGCGACGGCCGGAAAGATCACCCAGAATGGATCCAAAATAATCTTCAGGGGTCAATACCTCCAGAGACATCATGGGTTCCATCAATAATGGTTTGGCTTTGCGCATCGTATCTTGCAAGCTCATAGAACCTGCAATTTTAAAAGCAAGATCAGATGAGTCCTGTTCATCAAAAGTACCATCCAACAGGGTCATTTTGATGTCGATGACCGGATATCCGGCGATGACGCCACCAGAGAGAGCTTCTCGCATGCCGGTTTCCGTCGCCCGGACAAATTCTTGGGGTAAAACGTCTGCGGAAACTTTGTTTTCAAAGATAAATGTATGCCCCGGTTCAAGGGGTTCCATCTCAACAACAATGTGGGCATATTGATTTTTGCCTGCAGCTTGTCGGATGAATTTGATGTCGTTCTTTACCTTTTCGGTGACAGTTTCGCGATATGCGACTTGCGGTTGCCCGGAATTGATCTGTACCTTGAACTCTCTCTTGAGTCTGTCAATGATAATCTCAAGATGCAACTCACCCATTCCGGAAATTATCATTTGTCCGGTTTCTTCATCGACCTTGTAGTTAAAGCTCGGGTCTTCATCAGCCAGACTGTTCAATGCATCCTGCAAACGATCCTGGTCCGCTTTAGATTTTGGTTCGATAGCCACCCCGATAACGGGAACCGGAAACGTCATATGTTCCAGTTCAATGACATGTTTGGGGTCGCATAGGGTTTCACCTGTCCGGGTAGACCTCAATCCGACGGCTGCGACGATATCACCTGCAAAGACTTTTTGAATATCCTGGCGCTTATTGGACGACATGAGCATCAAACGGCTCACGCGCTCTTTCTTGTTTGTATCCGGATTAAGCGCAGTTTCACCGACAGACAATGACCCTGAATATATTCTCAAATAATTGAGACGTCCGACATACGAATCGCTGGTGACCTTGAAACACAAGGCACAAAAAGGCTCTTCATCTGAAGCGGGCCGTTGTTCGATTTTTTTGGTATACGGATTTTTTCCTTCGATTGCAGGGACTTCGGTCGGACTGGGTAAATAATAGGTGATCGCATCCAGTAACGGTTGGACACCTTTATTCTTCAATGATGATCCACAAAGCACAGGTACGATCTTGTTTTCAAGTGTTCCTTTTCGTAAAGCGTCATGAATCAACGCTTCGTCAATGGGTTCGCTTGTCAGATACTTTTCTAAAAGCTCGTCACTGAAATCGCTCAGCGTTTCAAGCATTTCACTGCGGTATTGATTGACCTGTTTGCGCATCTCTTCCGGGACTTCTATCTCCTCGATTTGAGCGCCCTGAGACGTTTCATCGAAACGCCAGGCCACCATTTTGACGAGATCGACTACCCCACTAAACGTATCGGAAAACCCGATTGGCAATTGAATAGGCAGCGGGTGTGCAGAGAGTCTGTTACGAACCATTTGCAAGGTGTTGTAAAAATCGGCACCTATACGATCCATTTTATTGACATAGACAACCCGGGGCACGCGATATTGATCCGCCTGACGCCACACTGTTTCGGTTTGTGGTTCGACGCCGCCGACAGCACAAAGCACTGCAACAGCGCCATCCAGAACTCTTAAAGACCGTTCGACTTCGATCGTAAAATCCACATGACCAGGAGTGTCGATAATATTGATCTGATGTTTTTTCCAGGTGCAAGAAATGGCAGCAGAGGTAATTGTAATACCCCGCTCCTTTTCCTGCTCCATCCAGTCCATCGTGGCAAGGCCTTCGTCGACTTCACCGATTCTGTGAACCTTACCTGTATAAAAAAGGATTCTCTCGGTCGTAGTGGTCTTGCCAGCATCAATATGTGCCATGATGCCGATATTACGAATTTGACCTATTTTAAGTCGTTTTGACATAAAAAAACCACTACCCTTGAGATTTAACGTGTCATCAACAGGCTGTAAACGACTGACGCGTGGACACAAAGTCTTTCTCAGGGGAAATGGTCTTTCCGCAAGCTTGACAATGTTCAGGCGCCTAGCCTTCACAGCTACTTTCCATTCCTACAGGGCTGTGTATTACCACAGGCCTAACAAATCGAGGAGGAGTTGGACTGAAAGACTGGCAAAAGAGATTACCATTTAAAGTGGGCAAAGGCCTTGTTGGCCTCGGCCATACGATGTGTATCTTCTCGCTTTTTGATCGATCCGCCTTCGCTCTTTGCCGCGGCGATAAACTCGTTGGCCAACTTTTCTGCCATGGTCTTTTCAGACCGGTTACGGGAAAAGGAGATCAACCAACGAATGGCAAGGGCTTGCTGGCGTTCAGATCGCACTTCGACAGGCACCTGATAATTAGCACCTCCGACGCGACGAGATCGTACTTCGAGCAAAGGCTTTACGTTGTGAATGGCTTTTTCAAACGTATCTTTACCATCCTGACCAGTCTTGTTATTAATCATATCGAGCGCATCATAAAAAATCGTTTCTGCCACGCTCTTTTTTCCGTCAACCAAGAGACCATTGATGAACTTGGTCACCAGAATACTATGGTACTTGGGATCGGATAACACTTTTCGCTTTGTCGCTCGTTTCCTTCTAGGCATCTATATCTCTCACGACTTTATTTCTTTAACTTGGCACCGTATTTTGATCGACCGTTTTGACGATCTTGCACACCACCCGTGTCCAAGACACCTCTAATGATGTGATAACGCACACCGGGAAGATCCTTAACACGACCACCCCGAATCATCACGATGGAATGCTCTTGCAAATTGTGCCCTTCGCCGGGAATATAAGCTGTGACCTCAAAACCATTGGTCAATCGTACACGAGCCACCTTGCGCAAGGCCGAATTCGGTTTCTTTGGCGTGGTGGTATATACACGTGTGCACACCCCACGGCGCTGCGGACAGCGCACAAGAGCAGGCGTTTTTCCCTTTTTTATGACTCGCTTTCTTCCTTTGCGAACCAATTGATTCAGTGTGGGCACCTTTCCTCCTAATTTGAATAGCTAAAAAATATAATAAATTATTTTAAAAAGGTCAAGTGTTTTATTCATCAATTTCAGCAATTTCTTGTTCTTCCGACTCGAGAGGTTCTGACTCTGATTCCTCAGTGTCAAACTCTAGCGCCGGCCCTTCTACTTCCAGCTCTTGCAGCCGTTTGAGTCCGGTACCTGCTGGAATCAAATGCCCCATAACCACATTCTCTTTGAGTCCGAGCAATTGATCGACCTTGCCTTCTATCGAGGCATCTGTCAAGACTCGGGTTGTTTCCTGGAACGATGCAGCGGACAAAAAGCTCTCAGTGGTCAAAGAAGCTTTGGTGATACCCAGTAGCAACGGTTGAAAGGTCGCGGGTTGAGCAGGTCGTGCCTCTGGTGGTGTCTTGTCCTGTGATTCGAGTTTTTCAACGACTTTATAAAACTCGTCAGCATCGACAAGATTTTCCACTTGCAATTTAGAGTCACCTTTTTCAGTGATCATGACCCGATTCCTAATCTGCTCATTATGCCGCAAAAAGGCCAAGCGATCGACCTGATCACCTTCCAGATACTCGGTGTCACCGGCATCCTCGATCTTGACTTTTTGCAGCATCTGTCGTACAATCACTTCGATATGCTTGTCATTGATTCGCACACCTTGTAACCGGTAGACTTCTTGAATTTCGTTCACCAGATATTCCTGAACTTTATTGGCTCCCATGATGGCCAAGATATCATGAGGTGCAACAGATCCTTCTGAAAGTTTTTCCCCGGCATGCACAAAGTCACCATCATGCACGAGTATGTGTTTACCATATCCGATCAGGTAGGCCTTTTCTTCATTGCCATCTTCAGAAGTAACCATAATACGTCGGACTCCGCGTTTAAGCTCACCAAATTTAACGAGTCCGTCTATTTCGCTAACCACAGCAGGTTCTTTGGGCCGACGGGCTTCGAACAATTCGGCCACTCTTGGCAGGCCACCGGTAATGTCTCGTGTCTTTGAAATTTCTCAAACACGAGACATTATCGGTGGCCCGCCAAGAGAGGGCGAATTTTTTGAAGGCCGTCGGCCCAAAGAAACTGCCGTGGTTTTGGAAAAAGACG
>CAYNUX010000292.1:0-5429 GCA_964400115.1 uncultured Cytophagia bacterium | reverse complement strand
TTTACATAATTAAGCAAACGATTGTCTTATATGATTTAAGAGCTTTTGCATGCAAAGCGAGCCAGCTTGCGTCAAGATTTCAGGCTTGTCTCGATAGCAACCAGGAGCAGTATTTATGAGTGAACCGACACTGTCAGGTTTACAGCAATATGCCAGCCAGTATCTCGTTGGCGGCATATCTTCAAGCTTTCGTGCAAATCCCTATACCACCCTTCCCATGTATCTCGACTCTGCCGATGGGGCGTATATTTATGATGCAACCGGGAAAAAATATGTCGACTATTTTATGGGTCACGGCGCTGCATTGCTCGGGCACAATCGACCAGAGATTAAAAAGGCTATCGTCCAAATACTGGAAAAGGGCTTTACAGCCGAGTTCGATAATTCCATGACTGTGGAACTGGCAAAAAGATTGACTGAAATTATTCCCTGCGCAGAACGTGTGAGGTTTACCAATTCAGGCAGCGAAGCGACCTCTCTCGCCATGCGTTTGGCCAGAGGAGTTACCGGAAAAGAAAAAATCATGCGCATCGACGGTCATTTTCATGGTGTGCATGATTATGTCCTTTTCAATAATCTTGCAGCCCTTGTTGACAAACAGAACAACGGAGATCGCGAATCCCATATCAATCTGTTCTCTGATGGAATCCCGAAAGCGGTAACAAATACCCAGATAATAATTCCATGGAACGATATAGAAATCTTTGACAAAATAACACAAAAGCGCAGACATGAAATTGCCGCGATCATGTTAAATCCCATAGATTATAATAACGGCTGCATAACCACCACAAAAGAGTATCTCTCAGCCATACTCGATATTGCGCATCAAAAAGATATCCTGGTCATTTTTGACGAAATTTTGTCAGGTTTTCGGACTGGCTTGTCCTGCGCACAGGGTTACTATGGGGTCATACCGGATATCTGCACCATCGGTAAAGCTCTCAGTAACGGGGTTCCCCTGGCCGCCATTGCAGGTCAGGAGGAGATCATGTCGGCGATTTGGAAAGCGGACTTTCCGGTTATTCACGGAGGCACCTTTTCCGGAAATTTATTAGGAGTCTCTGCTGCTCATGCTGCGCTCGATATCATGACCGATCCGGATTTTTACCCCAATCTGTTCAACGTGGCTACCCATTTCTTTGAGCATTTGCAGACTTTGTTTGATGCAAAGGGGGTCCCCGCACGTGTGCAATATCTGGGCAGCAACTTTTTTATCTATTTCGGTATCCGGGAACCTGTCACGAGTTATTCTCAATTCGATAAACTGGATAGGGAAATGGCAAAAAAGTTTCTTACTGCCTGCATCGACGAGGGAATCTATTTTCATACCGATTTTACGGTATCTGCAGCTCACACAAAAAGTGATGTCGATAGATCATTGGACATCATCGAACACATTACAAGGAGGATTTTATGAAAAGAGAAATAACGGGTTTCTTTATCTTGTTTATTCTCGGTTGTTCGTTCATTTTTGGTTCGGCTCTGGCTTAAAAAGTAAATGAATTTCCTGATCCTTCTGACCCCTTACACGTCCGTGTGGCCATGTTCGATAAACTGATGCGGGGAAAGCATTACAATGAAGGAACCATGATGCAGCACGTGATTTTTCCGCCTGCCGGTCTTGAAATCTTCACTCAATCCCCGGTGATCTCTATGGGGAAAAATACAAAGTGATTCGCGGAGGCTCTAATTTCAATAGTTATGCCCATATCCGTACTACCCATCGTTATTATATTCTTCCCAACACTACCGGGAATTATCAAATCGGATTTCAATGTGTCAAAGATATTGATTGATATCTTTTATCAAAACAGTGCCAAAAAGCCGGGATGTCGGGGCCATTGCCGTGGATTCCACTGAACGATTATGGTTTGGGGCCGAGCAGGGGGTTGGTTACAGGGATAAAGATGGCTGGCATTTATTTGCTGGTGATGAAGGTCTGCCTTTTAATCGTTTTACCTGTGCCGCTGCGGGTTCTGATGGGATCGTCTGGTTTGGCAGTGAAAAAGGAGCCATACGGGTAGAAAATGACACCTTTTATTACCGCCACAGTCGCCGGTGGGTTGCTGACGACTGGATTGTAGATATAGCTGTCGATGAAAAGGGGACCGCATGGATTGCCTCCCGCACAGGAGTGGGTACGCAGAGTGGGAAGGAACGTTTTATTTACTGCCTTATTATTTGGCCAGATATCACGGTTTTATCGAATGAGGTAATGGCGAGTCTGTTTTGATAATCTTTTATTCAATTATGTCAATAGTGAAAGGAGAGTATGAAATGGAAAAAACATCGACACAACGTATCGTTGAATTAAACCTGGAACTCCCACCTGCCCCGAAACCGGCGGGTGTATATAAACCCGTGTTGGTTGTGGATAATATGCTCTATGTGTCAGGACAAGGTCCTATGCAATCGGATGGTTCCCTGATGCACGGAAGACTGGGTGATGATTTAACGACAGAGCAAGGAAAATTGGCTGCCCGTCAGGTTGGTTTGGCCATGCTTTCCACCATTGAAACCCATTTTGGCAGCCTTGATAAAATAAAACGAATCGTTAAAACCTTGGGCATGGTAAACTGTACACCCGATTTTGGTGAACATCCTGCAGTCATCAATGGATTCAGTGAACTCATGGGTGATCTATTTGGGCCGGATAACGGTATCGGAGCCAGAAGTGCTATAGGCATGATGTTACCGGGAAATATTCCGGTAGAGATCGAAGCGATATTTGAAATATAAGGTTCACGCAGACTTGTAGCCTGGATATGAACGAGGTTCCCTCAATCATATCCAGGCTGTTCTCCCACCCTTTAGATATTCAGCCGATAGGACCATTTTAACAAAAAGGTGCGATCGCGGAACGCAAATCTCTGACTGTAAATCGGTCGAAACTCATCGATACGTCCTTCATTATAGGCGAGATAGAAAAAGCTGCCAGCATCATATTCCCAGCTGAGCAAGGTGCTGATAAAATATTGATTCTCTGTTTGTTTTTGCCCGGTATAGGTCGTACCCAATTGACCTTGCAGATGCAGCCGGCAATAGAAATCTTTGGTAAACATCCAGGTCGTATAGGAAGAGAATTGCCAATAGCGCCCATCTATGGCTGATCGGGGATCACGGGTTTGAGTGAATTCCACCTGTAATTCTGAGAGGACATTATACGCCAAACGCCCGTCTCCTGATATTCGAAAAGACTGGCTTTTGCCCACATATTTTTCGTCAAAGTTGTAAAAGGTTCCACCATCGAGGCCAATAGCGGCGGAAAAGCGTCTGCCTTTGGAAAGTGGTCGTGTGCTGTATAAAAACGTCCAGGTTTGACCCTCAAAGGCGCCGGTTGCCTCGGTCTGTTCAAAGGTTTGCCAACCTCCTCTAAAGGTCATTTCGTTCATCAACTCGAGGACAAAGCTCTGGGTATAACTCCAGTTCGCCCATTTTTCTTTTTCCGGAAAATCGCTATGCAAAGAGGTGAAAGGATTTTTGCTTTGCCAGTCAAGAATATAATGTTCGGTGAGCAAATCTTGTTCGAATGATGGTTCTGCGATAACAGAAAATCGGCGAATGCCATGGCGGTTTAATCGTGGACCATAGCGCAATAATGCCCTGAATCGATTCACACCTCTGTAGGGTTCTTTTCTTAAATAGCCGACTTTATTGATTTGAAAATAGGGCTCGATTCTGGTGGCGAGAAAATCGAGCCCAACACTGTCTCCCGTACGTCTCAAAGTGGCGTAATAAGCTTTATCTTGCTGTAATTTTTGTTCTGTAGCGCCCTGAGCAACCTGAAGATCCAGGAGGTATTGGTTATAGACAAAAGAGCCATCCAATCCCCAAACCCGATTGTATGATTGACCCAATTCTTTTCCGGCGTACAATAGGCCGATGCTGCTCGAGTTGAAAATATCTTTTTTCAGTCTAAAGACCCCAAACCTGGCCTTTTCATCCAGTGTACTGGAACTTTGGCCGGTGGATAGAAAAGATTCTCCTGTCTGACAGGCAAGTGCTCCTAGTTCGAGACCTTTGCCTGCTTTGCTCGTGATTTTTGCTCCTCCCAGAATATCCCCTCGGGCGCCGATGCGGCGGCTATAGAAAAGCTCCAGCGGCGTATTGAAAATATTGGTGCGTTCTGTAAAAAAGGGCCGCATTTCTTTAAATCGTGTTGGAAACCGGGTCAGATTGATTTTCAACACATCTGCATCTACCTGTGCGAAATCCGGATTCAGAGTCAAATCACCAGTCACAGAAGGCGAGGGAGAAAAGCGGACATCCAGACCGGTGCTGAATGTGTTTTGTCGTGGTTCGACAGCCGTTTCACTCAACCCACCGGCACCGTAGGGGCGAATTTCGAAACGACGGCCTGTTTGAATGTTATTGATATTCACAATGTCACCCAATTGTGACATACGGGTGGTGTTATCCCATTCGGGCAGATGGGGTTTCCATTGGCCACGCGATCCGTCCTTGGAGATGTTGCGCATGATATTGAATCCAAAGGTATGGCTCTGAGCGTCTCGAAATCGTAAATTAAAGAAAGGGAGTTTGATTTCAGCGTACCAGCCCAAGCTGTCTATATGGCCTGCTGAATACCAGATCCCATTCCAGTTTATATCCCGTTTGACGTCGTCATACCTCAATTCATCGGATTGAACCCCTGTGGGAGTGACATTGAATTTATAGCCGGTTCGACTGTCGTGAAAAGAATCCAAAAAGAGAAAAAGTTGATCCGGACTGGCCTGATCTCTGGGATTGAGCTGACGAATGATTTTATGGGGATCCCTATCCCAGCACCAGACGCCGATATATAGATTTTCCTGATCGTACAGAATTGCAAATTCGGTCTCTTCTGACATGGGGATCAAAGGATGAGGTTCTTTTTCGACCAAACGGCCTTGATGGTCGGCAAGATACCAGGCGGTTTCTTCCAACCGGCCATCGATGGAAATCGTTTCTTTAGGAGCTAAACGGTGTGCTTTTATCCGGTAATATTCGACAATGGAATCGGCCATCGTCGTACGGACAGAATCCATATACGATTTTGCATATTGCGACGGCTCGAGGCGTTCGGCCGTTAAAAGACCGGGTGCCAGGAACAAAAGTAACCAGCCGATCATAAAGGGGCGAGAATTCATTTTAGATTTTCCTAGAGTGAGGGAATGATCGAAATGTTAAACATATGTTTTCATTAATGCAAGTAAATGAATGTAAAAAAATGTCCCTTGTTGCAGAATTTCTCATAGTATCACTTTTAATCTTTTTCACTGAACATATATCCGGCACTGCGAATACTGATGATATATTCGGGATTGGATGGATCTATTTCAAAATATTTTCGCAATCGGGCAATAAAATTGTCAACCGTTCGGGTTTCAATTTCAGTGTTGATATTCCAGACATTTTCGAGCAGTTCATGCCTCGAGACAATATTG
>CAYNUX010000291.1:0-5463 GCA_964400115.1 uncultured Cytophagia bacterium | reverse complement strand
GATACTCCCACATATCCTTGTCACGGCTATCAAATCTTGCGGGTAATGAACAGGTAGCCAGGTGCTCATCGATGACCACCTGATAGACGCCCGGCGGCACATTCTTGAACAGATAATATCCTTCAGGAGAGGTTTGTGCCTTGGCCACCAGGTTGTTTTGGTCGTCAAACAGCCGCAGCACCGTATCGCCGATGCCTTTTTCGTCTACATCGGGCAATCCATTGCCTTTGCTGTCGAACCACACAAAATCGCCGATCGTACCGCGCGGTTGATAACCAAAGTCGGCCTCGCGATAGACCTGGCCGGCTGTCAGCGACACATCATGCGGATCGGTTCCTCCGGTGAGGGTATGATTTTCAGGCACAGTCAGGGGATCGATAATTACGTTATAGTCTCCGGGTTGAACATCTTTGAATTGATACAACCCGTTCTTGTCTGTTGTATCTTTGGCCACAGTATCATTCTGTGCGTCGACAGGATAGAGGATGCAGCCGGAAATACCGGATTCGTCACCACCATCCTGTTTGCCATCACCATTGAGATCGAACCAGCAATAATCTCCCACAATACCGGGATCGGGTTTGTAGCCGAAATCGGCATCGAGATAATCCTGATCCACACCCAGGCTGACGGGATGGGGAAGGGTAGAGCCCGTATACGAATGGTTTGCCGGTACAGAGCCGGAATCGATTTTCACCGCATAGTCGCCCGGTTCTACCATGTCGAACAGATAGAGGCCTGCGCCGTCGGTCGTGTCCTTTGCCACAAGGGTTTCACCTTGCCACAATTGCACAATGACTCCCGGAATGCCGGATTCGCTCTGATCCTGTTTATCATCGCCGTTATGGTCATACCACACCTTGTCACCGATACTGCCCCAGGTGAGCAGTTCATCGGTATCGCAATTTTGATAAAACTGTCTGCGCTGTTTGGCACGGTCGATACCGAAAAGCGTGACGCAATTTTGTACAGACTCGTCCGGGCAATCGATGCCGGGGATCGCGGTGAGCGACAGCGTTCCGGTCTGTCCCTGGGTCACGGTCTCGAGGATCCACTCTACGGTATGCGCATCGACGATTTTGCCTCCTGTCGATACCGATTCGAGGGTAAAGTACTCGGGCAGGATATCTCTGACTACGGCGCTGTCCAGGTCGATGGGTGAGGTCCATGAGATCTGCCAGGTGGTCTCTTCATTGACTTGCACCTGGTCGTTGTTGTTGGATTTGGAGACCGATCCGGGCATGATCATGACCCCGGCTTTTTGCGGTTCTGTGGCCATGGCCCATGAAGAGCCGTCATGGCCGCGGAAGGCAAAAGAGTTCCAGGCCATTTTTTGCAGCGGCGCATTCTCCGGCGCCTGCATTCTGAGGGTCAGGGAAACGGATTCCCCCGGAAGGATCAGATCTTCGGTGAGGTCACCGACCAGTCGAATGGATTTGACAAAAGTCGGATCACCCATGGAGGTGGACCATCCTGGTGCAGAGCCGGACACATCGAATTGCGGCCGGTCCGGATTGCCCTGCGAGCTGTAATAGACGGTCCAGTTTGACGATGTCTTTAAGGTTGATTTTGACCCATTAACAATTTGATCACAACTAACATGCCAAACTGAACTATTTTTATATAATAGTGTGTCTTTTATTTTACACCCGCCAAAGAGTGTGTTTAACCTTGATTTAAAGGATAGAAATTCGTATGTATAGACGAGGTGATTGCGTTTTTAATCGATAATGATTTTCTGTCAGGGGAAACCATGAGAATCTCGTCCGATGCGGGTTATTATTTTATCATTCTATTGTCACTTTTTTATCCCCTCAATGGATTTGCAACAGAACTCTCAGATACCTTAAAAATCAAAGCGTTTCGCCAACGGGTCAATAAAGCCAGCAGCCAGGGCAAGTCAGATAGCTGCGTATACTATCTGCACCTCGAAAAAGATCTTTGTTACGCTCTTGCAACAAAATACGATCAACCCGCCCGATGGGCTGATTATGTCAATTGCCTGGCCGCCCTTGGAAACTATTATCGTATCCGATCCGAGTTTGAAAAGGCAGAGAACGTCCTCTACCGGGCTCTGACTATTGGCCGTAAGAAACTGGGTGAGGTGCATTATGAAAATTCCAATACCCTGAACAATCTGGGGATCTATTACAAAAATTTGCGGGATTATCCCAAAGCTCTCGAATGCTTTAAACAATCATTCGATATCTTTGTACAGGTTCAAGGACCAGAGCATCGTATTGTCGGCCATCTTTATAACAATCTGGGCGTCATTTCCAAGAATTTACATGAATATGAAAAGTCTGTCGGTTATTACCAAAAAGCTCTTGCAAAGTTTATAGGGGGTTATGGTAAAGATTACCACCGGGTTGGCATGGTTTACAGGAATTTGGGTCTTTCTTATCTGGAAATAAAAGATTATGATCAGGCGATCGACTATATAAATAAATCTCTGGATTTTTACACCACGATTGATAACAAACGGGTCTTCGACAAGATCCATTCTGTCATTTGTTTGGGCAGAGCCTTTTATGAAATGGGAGAATTGGACATAGCTCAAGAGCATTACGAAAAAGCCATTGCCTTGAATTACAGCCTCGAAACTCCCTATGTTTCGGAAACCCAGAATATCTGCAAAAAACTCGGCCGCATCTATCTGGAAAAGAACGATCTGACAAAGGCAGATTCACTGTTTCAGCGAGCTCATACGCTTTGCCTGCAAATATGGGGAGAGGGAATAGAGCTGGCAAACGTGCTGTGCGAGATTTGCGAACTCTATCAGGCCAGAGGGGATTATTATGCGGCTCTGGACAGTGTTGAACGGGCGATCGATGTTTTGATTCCCCAAAATACATCTTTTTCTTACAGTGAAGCGATACAAAATTCCTTGTACGATCCTTCCTTGCTGCAGTGTTTGACACTCAAAGCCCGGATCCTCGAGCAACTCTATGAGCGCGAACGTATCTCTGTGCGAGACCTCGAGGCGAGTTTTGAAACCTGGAGCCTGGCTGTTGATCTATTGGACAAGATGCGGGGAAATCTGGATGATAACAGCCGGCTTTTTTTAAACCAAAATCTGGGTGACAGAGTCTATGGTCAGGCTGTGCGGATAGCGCTCTCTTTATACGAACTCGATCCCTCGCCAGATCTTTTACACACCGCTTTTTACTGGAGTGAAAAAGCAAAGGCAAGCGTGCTTTATGGCTTGATGAACGAGTCCAGAGCCCGCTCTTTTGCCGGAATCCCGGACTCTTTGCTGCATAAAGAGCATTCTCTCAAATCTCGTATTGCTTATTGGGAGCGCCAGCGGTTCGAGTCGGATCAAGAGCACAACAAGGTCGAAAGACACATTTTTACACTCAAAGCCAAACAAGCTGAACTGATCAGGCAATTCGAATCCCGGTACCCGGATTATTACCAGCTAAAATATCAAACCGACCCGGTACCCCTGGAGACAATACAGTCCGGCCTCGCTAAAAATACAGCGCTTGTATCCTATTTTTTCACGGATAAAGATCTTGTCTCTTTTATCATCACTCACCGAGATATGCAAGCGATTCCCCTGCATGTGGATTCAACGATTCACGATCAGGTTCATGATTTTTGCCGCTCTGTTCGCATGATCGACAAGCAGCGAGTCCTGACTCTGGGCGGGGCTCTGGGATGCCAACTGTTGAAACCCGTCTATTCGCAGGTGAATGCTACAAAACTGATCCTCATTCCTCATGATGTTTTGTACCGGTTACCTTTTGATGCGTTGCTGCTTTCTCAAAAGGGAAGGGGAGAACGCTTTTCCGAGCTCGATTTTTTGATTCGCCATGCCGCGACCAGTTATCACTATTCCGCATCTCTGTATGCTCTGGTCAACCGTAAAACAAACAGCCGTTTGGCCTCTTTTGCCGGATTTGCTCCGGGATTCGCTGATCATCCCCGTTCCGGATGGATTGCCGATGGTTGGGGGATCGATCATCCTGCCATCACTCGGGATAGCAAAACACTGCAAGCATTGCCCTATTCAGCTGCAGAGATTTCAGCGATCTCGGAGCAATTATCTCTCGGCAACATTCCGGGCAAATGTTTTACCGAAACACAGGCCACGGAATCTGCCTTTAAAGCGGTCAGTTCGGAATATAGCATAATCCATCTTGCTTCGCATGGCCTGATCGATCACGAACATCCGCAATGTTCTGCCATTGCCTTTTACCCGGAAGACTCGAGTGACACGGACAGAGATGGCATGCTCTATGCCGGGGAAATATACAATTTGCAGCTGGATGCCGATTTGGTGGTCTTGAGCTGTTGCGAAAGCGGAATGGGCAAGTTGATCAAGGGTGAAGGACTGGCCGCCCTCACCAGAGGATTTTTATATTCGGGCGCAAAAAACTTGTTGGTCTCGCTCTGGAAAATTCCGGACAAGACCACGAGCCTGTTCATGCCGGGATTTTATCACCACGTGGCAAACGGAACCGATTTTGCACGTGCCTTGCAAGAGATAAAACTGGATTATCTGGAAAACGAATCTACGGCCTTTCCCTATTACTGGAGCGGATTCGTGCTTATCGGTCAGTGATACTGAATTTTCCCACATAGATGAGTTCATCAGCGGATTGCAGTTTCCAATAATAAACGCCTGGGGAGAGGGTGTTTTGCAGAACCGCCTGCGTTTCTCCACTATCGACGGGTTTGCTTGTGATTTCATTTCCGCGCGCGTCCAAGAGAACCAGGGTCAGGGATTCTTTTAGCGGCTTTTCCCATCGAAAACGGGGGGGAGGATCGATGATCGCACCTGGCTGCGGAGAGAGGATCGTGATTGCAGCGGAACGATGGACTTGTCCCACCATCTCTTCAAGATAGGGAGCAAAAGGCTCTCCCCGGTCCACGGAATCGTTCGGGATGCCGAAGAGCATGAACAACGCCACTGCTGCGGCCGCACCGGCCAAACCACCGCCTGCCCATAACCAGCGATGCTTCTTTGGCTTGAACCATCGGAGGCCCGTTTGAATGAATCCGGGGTCTTTTTTGATGAGGGCTTGACCTTCCTTTTTGACCAATCTCGACATGGTATCCCACATCAGGAGATCTTTTCGACATGATTCGCAGCTGAAAAGATGCTCCTCAAATACGGATTTTTCCGGTTCTTTCAGGTTACCCGAGATAAAAGCTTCCAGGGTTTGATCTCTATGTGGAAAATGGCATGGCATAATCAGGCTTTTTGTTTATGATATATTAGCACAAGAGACAAAAATATGGACAACTTTTTGCTTTTTTTCCTCAATAGCTTTATAGCATAATGAATTCTTTCACTCACCCGTCGCGGCGGAAGGGTGAGGTGCTCGCAGATTTCTGTGATCGAGAGTTCTTTGAAATACCGCAAATATAGTATGTGCCTGTATTTGGGTTGCAGCTTTTCGAGTTCCTTGCGCAGCATGAGCTCCATTTCTTTGCGTTCCAATAGTAACTCTT
>CAYNUX010000290.1:0-5482 GCA_964400115.1 uncultured Cytophagia bacterium | reverse complement strand
GGTGCCGCCGATGCTCATACTGCCCAGGATGGCGCTCTGGGTTAATACGGGTTTGTCCAGCAAGCCGGAGGCCAGGGAGATAAAAATCGCCAGCTCCATGCCTTTGACCGCGCCGATGCCGTTCAAATCGGTGGCTTTTTGGTGTACATCAAAATCAGAGTATTTTGCTTGCAGGGAGATGCGGTTAAAATTGGCTTTGAGATAGTTGATAGCTTCTTTGATTTCTTCTTTTACGGCTGTGCCCCCGCCAAAGCCGGTGTCGCTGAATTTGCCATTGCCTGGCATTTTCGAAAGGTCGATGCGGAACAAGCCTTTATGTCCGGATTCCGTGGCTGTGGCAATGGTATAGACGGTTCCTGGTGGCAAATCGCCTTCTGGAATCAGATTTTTGCCACCGCTTTCAGGAACATTGACATATTTTTCCTGATCGCTTTCCAAATCGATATAGCTAAAATGTACATCATAGAACTCCATCCCACCGATCTTTTTGAGCTGTTCCTTGACGCGCCGGCGGCCGGTCAGGGCGTATTCAAGACAGGTTTCGACATCTTTTTTGGTAAACTGTCCGTCAGGAAAGATCAGTTTGAGCAGTCCACTCACCGTACGCTTGACCGCAATGGTGTCGCGTTGGTTCAGATCTTTGCCGAGTTTAAAGTGGGTAGAGATGGCATCGGAAAAGTTGTATTTACGCATCTCGCGCATCCATTCGGCCAGATAATCGGTGATAAAGCCAAATTGATCGGTGATGAATTCCGGACGCATCTTGGGGATTTCCCAACCCGGCAAATAGTGATGAAACCGATCGAAAAAGGCCGGATCGATCATCTCTGAGGGAAACGGCGACAACAAATGAGAAACCTTGACCAGGTTTTCAATGGACCCGTTTATGTTGCCCAGAAAAACCATGGACGCATTGGCATTGATGTGCTCTTTGCCCCGGGCAAAGGCGCCATTGGCCATATAGCCTTTCATGATCTGGATGCCATCTTGATCTTTGAATTTAATACCAGCCACCTCGTCAAAGGCAACCAAATCCCAGAGCCCGACCAATCCCACTGTGCGGCTGGCCATGTTATAGAACAGATTGGGTACCGTGGTCTGTCCTCCTGATATCAGGATGGAATTGGGAGAGATCTCATCATAGACATAGGATTTGCCGGTACCGCGTGGACCCAGCTCGCACAGGTTGAAATTATTCTCCACAAACGGAATCATGCGTGCAACCAAGTGCCATTTGGTTTTTTGCTCCAGATTGGCAGGCTCCATGCCCACGCTGCGAATCAAGAGATCAATCCATTCCTCCGTGTCGAATTGCGCGCGTTGCTGAAAAAGATCGTTCATGTCCATATTGGGCAATTGAATGGGTTTGAGGCCCAACAGGTGAAACGGCGAGTCCCTGGAGCCTTCTTCATAAAAGTATTCCAGATGTAAAATACACCAGATCCCTCCTACCAGCAGTTTTTCGAATTCTTTGACATAATGCGATCGCACCACGACATTGCGAATGCCGAGATTGGAAAACGTCGCTTCATAGCGATCCTGCCTTTCGTTCAGCCGCACGGTAAGCTTGTCGATGATTTTGAATTTACCCTTTTCGCGGATCTTGGCTTTGACTTTTTCAGCTTCATCCGGACGCACATAGTTTTGTGCCAGAATTTCTTTAACGCGGATAACCCCCTCTTCGATAGCGGTTTCATCATCCGTGGCGCAGTGCATGCCCAAAAGATATTCCAAAACAAAGACCGGCACATTCACTCCTTCACGGATTCGTTTTGTGAGATCTTTGCGTACCACTTTGCCGGGAAAGATCTGATTAAGTTTTTCATTGAGATCCATTTTCAGGTCCCCTAAAAATCATCAAAATCATTCATGATGGTGATGTTCATGAGATAGTAATCTTGCTTGTACTCTTTGTATTGATGGGTGCCTGGAATCAACTCTTCGAGCCTTAGAGTAATTTGCTGATTCTGGTAGTCATTGGCTTCTTTTTTGAAAATAAACTTGTACCGCTGTTCCCGTGAGCGGTTTTCTGCGGAACGGGAATTGAATACGAGCTTGACTTGATCCGAGATAAGCTTGCCGTTCGGTGCAAAAAAGCCAATTTTCAATTCACGAGCCGTGACATAATCCCCTACCGGTTCCTTTTGATCAAAGGCGATGGTGATTTCATTGGTGGTGATACGGGACTGGCTCTTGATGATATCCACTTCTACGGCCGCCAGTGTTCTGGACCGTTTTTTATTAATAGTGAGTACTGGTACAATGACTTCCTGCAAACTGGTGCCTCCGTGCACATAGCGGTTCCCCCCTCCCTGTATGCGAAGACGGTTGGTGGATTTGGCAAAAGCAAACTCTATCTCACCACCCAGCCCCACTTGTTTGGCGGTAAACTTTTTTATAGCAGGGTGATCGGACAAGTTCGTACCCATGACAAACCGGCGATTGCTTTTAATGGGCTTGCCCTGCGGATCATAGGTCATAAAATCGCTCTCATCCAAGATGCGATGCTGGTACAAAAACCCGTGATCAGCCGTGAGGAGAATGTTTGAGACATTCATATTGACCACTTTTTTGACCAGTTTGATCAGGTCGTCAAAAGCTTGTTCTACAGCCGCAAAGACCGAAGATTCGGATTTGAAATTATCACCAATGGCATCGATATGATTGTGGTACACATAGACGAGCGCATAAGGCTTTATCCATTCACGCAGCTTGTCGCTGGATGCCTCTAATAGCTCTTTGGCCTGAACCGTTATGGCCCGAGATTCATGTTTTTGCGCTATCTTGTCGCGATTAGAGCTGGTGGCTTTGATGCCATCCACGCAAAGAGAGCCTGATTGTGGATCAATGCTCATTTCTTTATGTGGTAATAAAGCGGCCATCCCGAGTTCTGTGGTTGACGGTAAGCAGGAGAGCATACAATCGACGTTGATCTCAAAGCGATCCTCCTGAATCAAACGGTCGCTGAATTCCTGTGCGGCTTCAAAGCGTAAAGCATCGGAAATGATCACCACCACACGCCGATCTTTAAGATGGGATTTTACATGGGTTCTAAAGAAATCTGCTTGAAGTGCAATCCCCTCCACTCGCCATTCAGTACATGTATCGATGACTGCTTGCCAATTATTTGCCAGATTGAGCAAATAGCTGTTGGAATACATGTTTTCAATCTTTTCAGCCAAACGATTCAAGGCATAACCCTGATCGAGTTTCTGATTGAACAGGGTAAAATGTCTATAACTTGAATCGATTCTAAAACCTTGTCGGGTATAGAGATCGATGCCCTGGCGGCAGGAGGATATAGCGAGATCCAATTCTCCAAAAAGCTGTAAAAATTCCAACGCACTGGACAAAGCTTGGTAATAAACCTCGTATTTTGGATACCAGAATTTCAACCGGCGAGTCTGAATGATACGTTGGGCATCAGATATGGCCAGACTGCTATCATTAATTTCCTTTTCCAGAGCAGAGATGATCTTTTGATCGATCGCTTTAAACACATCACATTGCACAATGTCACGATAAGAATAGTCATTTAATATGGATTCGAAATCAATTTCCTTTTCCAGGGATCGGCTTAACTCTTGAAAATCTTTACCAAACCTGGCGCTGTCCATCCAATGATTCATAAAAATCGAGGCTTCTTTACTCAATCGCCATTCGGGCTGTTGCAGGTTGCTGTAAAAACGATTTAGAAGCAACTGGATTAACAGATCTTTTAGCGACGGATTTTCGGCCTGATAATGGAACCGTTTATCGACCATTTGCCAAAAGGATTCGAGCAATTGGAATGTTTCAAAGTCCTTAAGAGGCTTTTCAGCCATGTCTCGAAACAGCCGGAAGAGAATTTGCTCGAACTCTGATGACGAATCCACCAAAACCGCCATCATTTTCAGTCTGGACTGTTCATTGCTCTCTTCCGGATGGCTTCGGTTTGTGAACGCCTGCAGCCGGACAGGGTCGGCGAAAAACTCGATATGGTGTTGAATAAACGGTTTGCGCTCCGGTGGAAACCCGAGTTCCTGAGCAATCATAGACGCGCGATCCGCAGAAAATACGTGATAGGCCAGATTGAGATCCAGCAACCAGTTGTCTTCGTCCGCGGGTCTTGGATTGGGGCTATAGAGCAAAAAACGCTGGTTAGGTTGTTCACGGGTGATCCTGACCTTGAGGCCCCATTCGTTGTTATCGATAAAAACCTTTTCTACATCAGGCAATTGTAAAGGTTGAAATTGGTCCAGCAATTCACCATTTTGATCATACCAAAATACGATGCGATGTATAGAAAATAATTTATTCAAAACAGTCTGTATTTGCATATCAAAAAATTCTCAAATGCTCATTCAATTATTTAATTATGGATATTATCTCTTTTAGTTTCCCATTTAAAGGATACTTTTGGGTAAATTTCACTCAAATTCACCTCATCGATCATACCATCAGGAATATCACGAATTAAATCATATCTTTGTATATAATCAGATTGTTGCCATTCTTTTCCCTCGGGTACAATTCCCCATAAAGCTAAAAAGCATTGCTCGTGTATGGAAAGCTCTGCTCTTAAAATATCTACATACGTTCTAATATTTGATTTTTTAGCATTATTTTCTATAAATTTACTAGTTTCAAATAAATGTCGAAAATAATGATTCAGACGAGCTTGGTGACCTTCGAAAGGTATATAGGCTATCTTGGCTGAACTCTTAACCGAATCCCGTTTATCTTTGCAAGCGTTCAAAAGATGTTCAATGAAAAAGTGAGTCTCCTCAGATACGGCTTTTCGTAACATATTGGGAGAATGATCACCGATCATACCATAATAAAAACCCTGAAAGGCAGACTTTAGAACAAGTTTGTCATTAATTTCCGAAAAATGGTTCTTTTGTTCGACTTTAATAATTTTATAAATTTTCTGAAACTCTCTCCAAAGACTTTGGAAGACTCTTCTTCCTTCAGTTTCTGGCAACTGTAAGTTATTTACATTTTGGACGTGAATCTGGATCAACAAGAAAAATTTGGTTTCAAAGTTTTGGATATTAAATGTTCTGTATTGGTGCCTTAACGTAGAAAACAAAAGCAGAATGCTTATCCATAGAAAAAAAGTGCCTATATATCCTCCTATAAAATCACCGAATTTTGCAGCCAACTCAGGATCGATTGAAAAAGTATTACCACGATAGGGAGGAAATAATAGAAAACTATTTATAGCAACCAAACCTACAATTCCTAAGAAAATCTCCCAACCATAAAATTTAAAAATGAATTTAATTCTTTGTATCATTCATTACCTGTCTAGTAGAGATTAGAATCATATAAATTTGAGCATATTACACGATTTTTCAAACTTTCGTAACCTGTATCATCTAAAAGTTGTGTAACTATTTTAAAAATATTATGATCTGATCTGGGCGCTATGTAAATCTTTTGAATTAATTTTTGAACATTAACCGGGATAATAATACCTTTTTCAGGGTCACATTTG
>CAYNUX010000289.1:4809-5497 GCA_964400115.1 uncultured Cytophagia bacterium | reverse complement strand
TCCCCCCCGTTCTTTTGGGATTGTTTTGCACCGGATTGTTGGCCACAATCATGTCCAGTGTCGACAGTTATGTGTTTCTATCTGCGATGACTCTTGGCAGGGATGTGTTCGGTCGGTTTTTTAGACAGACCCAGGAAACTAAATTATGGAGTTATACCCGATGGGGACTTTTATTGTCAGCCATTCTCAGTATTATCATTGCACTTGAAGCACAATCGGTGATCGTGATCTGGAAGCAAATCGGTTCTCTGGCCACACCCGCTCTACTGGTACCTCTGGTAAGCAGTTTTTCAAGGCAGTGGAAAATGCCAACCCCATGGGTCTCATGGAGCATGGCTGGCGCTGCCCTGCTCTCAGGGTTATGGATACTGAGCGGTTGGCATGATGGAGTCTATTGGTTAGGACTTGAACCCATCTATCCCGGTCTGGGATTATCTTTTTTCCTCTATATTGTTTCGATTCTTAATCACGCTTTCCTTGGAAAAAATACCCCGCCGAATTAAAAGACAAATTCATTAACACTGTCGCGTCCTTTGTCATTCAGACGAGTGCTTTTTGTCTGACTTTTTGATATCTATAACTCGGTTTTCAGGTTCGAAAGAGTAACATCGTGATCATTTTTTTATTGCAAGTTTGCACTTGTGGCCCTATCTTTTAGCCTACCGGCATAATTGTAGAGGTTCTGATG
>CAYNUX010000289.1:0-4799 GCA_964400115.1 uncultured Cytophagia bacterium | reverse complement strand
AATCGTGTATTATGGATCGTTATCCTTTTATTCTCATCGCTATTTGCTTCCAAACCGACATCATATTTTCTTGGATCGCTTGAAAAGTATAAAGCCTCTATCCCTGCTCCCAATGAATTTTATGAAAATCCATTCGGTACCAAACATCTTTTTCATCATCAGGTACTGGATTATTTTGATCATTTGACCACCCTGTCTGAAAGAATAAAACCTGTACGCATTGGGACGAGTCATGAAGGCAGACCCTTAAAACTCTATATCATCTCTTCTGCTGAAAACATCAGCCGTATCAATGCCATTCAAGAGCTCCATCTCAATCTAACCAACCCGCGATTTTCTGATGAACTGGATCTGAAACAGATGCAGGCAGTTGTTTTTATGGGTTATTCGGTGCATGGAAACGAGGCCAGTGGGAGTCATGCAAGCCTGATGCTGGCTTATCATCTTGTGGCGGGTATGGGATCTGCTCATCAGGAGCATCTGGATAATCTGGTAGTGATCATCGATCCCTGTTTAAATCCGGATGGCTATGACCGGTTCATTCAGTGGGTCAACCAATACCAGGGCAAAGTGACTATTGCCGATCGCTACCATCGGGAACACAATGAAGCCTGGCCTGGCGGAAGGACAAACCACTATTTGTTCGATCTCAACCGGGATTGGTTGCCGGTACAGCAGCCCGAGAGCCGCGCAAGAGTTCGGTTTTTTCACGAGTGGAAGCCAAATGTTCTTACCGATTATCACGAGACCGGAACCCAATCGACCTATTTTTTCCAACCCGGCGTCCCGACCCGAAATCATCCTCTAATTCCAAAGCCCGTATTGGACCTGACAGAAGCTTTTGCTCAATATTATTCCAGGGCTTTGGATGAAATCAAATCGGAATATTTTAGTCATGAAGTTTTTGATGATTTCTACTTTGGCAAAGGATCTACTTATCCTGATATAAATGGGGGGATTGGAATCCTGTTCGAGCAAGCCTCATCCCGAGGTCAAATTCAAGAGCGCCATAACAGTTACATAGATTTTAGCTTTGGAATTCGCAATCACGTGCGTACATCCCTGGCCACCATCCATGCGGTCTTTGAACGTCGCCTGGAACTGCTCGAACATCAAAAATGGTTCTTCCAGTCTTCGGATCAACTTGCGAGAAAACAAAAGACCGGGGCCTTTGTACTCAAGTGTGAATCCGATTTCAATCGCCTGGAAAAATTCGTTGAGATTCTTGAATTGCATAACCTGCAGTCATTCACTCCAAAGAGAGAAATAACCATTGATCGGCAACTATTGGATAAAGAGACCGTTATCGTGCCCGTAGCTCAGCCTGGATATCGTTTATTACAGGCCATTTTTGAAAAGCGCACTGAATTCCAGGATGATTCATTTTATGACGTGTCGGCCTGGACTTTACCTCTCGCTTTCGGCATTCAGGTCACTCCCATCAGCCATGAACAACTGAAAAGAATAGAACTGCAAAATGATCCGTTGACCGAAAAACCGGGTCGGATGCTGAGACCTGAGGGTGACATCCTGGCATATGGATTCGGGTGGTCAGATGCCGATTCTCCCAAATTGGTTTATGAGCTTTTAAGCAAAGGATATCTGGTCAAGGTTAGCTCGCGTACTTTTTCAGTGGAAATAGCAGGTGAATCCCTGCTTTTTTCACCGGGCTTTATCGTGGTCATGGACACAAATATCGCGTCGAGACAACAAGAATTGGACTCTTTGCTCACGGTTCGGAGTCAGGAATACGGTCTCGATCTTTATGCCTTTTCCACCATGGAAACCGTTGCCGGCCCCGATTTGGGTAGTGATACGTTTGTCCCTTTAAAACTCCCCTCAATTGCCATATGCGCTGGTCCCGGCGTAAGCTCTGGATCATTATCCGGGCTTTGGTATCTGCTGGATTACCATTATCGATTTCCTGTCACATTACTCGATCCGGAAATGATCAATAATATCAATCTTTACAGGTACAATGTTCTTATCTTTCCTTCGGGTTCTTATCGTCGAATTGACAAAAAGGGTATAAACCGGCTGAATCAATGGCAAAAAGACGGAGGAACGTTACTGGCAACACAAGGTTCGCTGAGATGGTTATCAGAAAAAGATATCATAAAAATAGAATATAAGACCAAGAATGATATAGATATGCAAGACAACGATTATGATTCCAGAGGCAAGAGTGAACGCTCTCAGGCTATCAGCGGGGCTATTTTTATGGCGAGCATCGATCCGACGCACCCTATCGCCTACGGCTATGATGATCCGGCGGTTGCGGTAATGAAGAGAGGAACAATGGCCGTGGAAACATTGAGCAACCCCTATTCTATGCCTTTAATGTATACAGAATCACCTCTCTGGAGCGGGTATGCGTCCAAAGAGAACCAGACTCTTATCGCCAACACACCGGGTATCCTCACATTTGGTTATGGCAATGGTCGAACGATTGTATATCTGGATGATCCTTTTTTCCGAGGATTTTGGTTTGGTACGAGCAAATTATTTCTCAATGGTATTTTCTTTGGACATATTCTGGACGACAAATCCCTTGACATGAAATAGAGAGCAAACTCGGGAGGTTTTATGGATGTGCATTGGATTATTTCGGGTACCAGTCCAAGAGGATTTACCTGGCATGGCGGGCCGACCGTGAATCGCGATTGTGGATTATTGGTCGAGGCGATTATCGGCGAACCCAATTTCACCCATATCTGGTGGATGGAAAAGGCAATTCAGGCATCCAGACATGTAGCCAGAGTCAAACTGCCCAATGGATCAGCCACAGGATTTTTGATTGCGCCGGATATTTTAATGACCAATAATCATGTGTTTCAAAACGCAAACGATGCAGCCAACGCTGTAATTCAGTTTAATTATCGAATTTTGTCGGACGGAAACGCGGCTCCTTGTGACGAGTGGAAATGTGATCCCGACAACTTGTTCAAAACCAGTCTCGAGCTGGATTACAGTATAACGCGTTTGAAAGACAAAGACGGCAAAAAAGCAGGTGATGTCTGGGGAAATTTTAATGTCCGTCACGGAAAAACAGTTCATGAGAACCAACGAGTAAATATTATTCAACATCCTGCCGGAAGAACCCTCGAAATCGCCTTTCGGGATAATCAGATCAAAGCGGTTAAGGACGATGCTATCCAATATCTGACCGATACGGATTATGGAAGTTCAGGATCCCCGGTTTGTGATGATTTTTTTAATTTAATCGCGCTTCACAATCAACGGGTTCGTGATCCCAATGATCCTTATCGATGGTATCGTAATCAGGGTTTTCGCATCGATGCCATTTTACCTGAAATTGAAACCTGGATTCCGCAGGAAACAATCCCCGAAAATGGAGACTAGAGGCTATTTTCGTATGAATCCCATCGAACTCGAGTCCATAAAATAATCATTTCGTTGTAAAAAACAATCATATCACAGTCGATAGGGGCCACTTGTATTATTTGGCCCTTTTTCAAAATACTCTTCATATCCGGATATTAAGAAATTATGCTCTATCTCTTGCTGTCAATACTCTGTTCGGTTGCCATTGCTCATATTTTCAAGTGGGTCGAACAGAAAATGTTTCCGATCTTTCCCATATTTGCTATCAATTATGCCATCGCAACGCTTGGTGCAGGCATAAGCAGCACTCCTGTGCACAAATCGCTTACCGTGGGAGCGGGGTCACTGGGCATTGCAGTGGGTGTATTATTCATAGCCAGCTTTCTGGTATTTATGGTGGCTGTGACCAAATTGGGTGTCACGATACCTGTTTCGCTCATGCGACTTTCAGCTGTTTTACCCACTCTGGGATCGATCCTTATTTTTAAAGAACACCCCGATTGGCAGCAGATCGTGGGTCTCATTCTGGCATTTTCTATTCTCCCCTTGTCTCAACGCCAACCCATAACCAAATCTACTCTGCGAACCATGATCCATGAAGGATTGTATTGGTCTTTGTTTTTGTTTATAATTTTTGGAGTCACCGATTTTTCTCTCAAGATACAGATCGAGATATTTCCATTGGCAAATGCATCTGCATTTTTAACAATAGTATTTGCGACATCATTCATGATTGCCATCAGTATGTGCATTGTCCAGAGGCAACCCATGCGACTGCAATATTTCGGAACCGGTGCATGGTTGGGCATATTCAACTTGTTATCCACACTGTTTTTTATCAAGGCATTGGGGGTGTTACCCGGACTTTTGGTCTATCCTTTTAATGGCATTGGTATTATTTTACTTTCAGCTTTGACCAGCATGATAATTTGGCGAGAACGACTCAAAATGCGTCAGTGGGTCTTTATTCTTTTGGCTGCTGTCGCTCTGATTCTAATTCGATAGGAATGTAATGCAGGACAGGATCCTTTATTTGGACAACCATTTACTGGTTCTCGTAAAACAGGCGGGAGAGCTGATTCAGGGTGATCGCACAGGGGATCGTTCTCTGCTGGACGAGGCAAAATCCTATCTAAAGGTCCGATTCTCCAAACCGGGAAAGGTCTTTCTCGGACTGGTGCACCGGCTGGATCGTCCCACTTCGGGTGTGGTGGTTTTTGCAAGGACATCAAAGTCAGCGAAAAGGCTGAGCAAAGAATTTCGGGAAAGGTCGATAGAAAAAATCTATTTGGCAATAGTGGAAAAAGAATGTCTGGCACAGGGAACTCTGGAAGATTATCTGATCAAAGAAAAGTCCGGTTCTGTGCGGGTTACGGACGCGCAACATCCTGGTGCACAGAAAGCGATATTGCACTATAAACGGTTAGCGTTTCGGGATGATTTATCCCTGGTTC
>CAYNUX010000288.1:0-5506 GCA_964400115.1 uncultured Cytophagia bacterium | reverse complement strand
AAAAGCGTTTATTTCTGATTTTTACTTTTTGGGCTGGCATTGTAGGGTCCGAGCCCATCCACTTGATTGTCCGCGCCGATGATATCGGTTCTTTTCATGCTGCCAATATCGCATGCATAGAATCATTTCGACGGGGAGTCGTGCGTACCGTGGAGGTCATGGTTCCCTGTCCATGGTTCAATGAAGCCGCCGAACTGTTGCGGAGAAATCCGGGCCTTGATGTGGGAGTGCATCTCACGCTGACCAGTGAGTGGGAGTATGTCAAATGGCGTCCTATCACTCCGGTCACGTCTTTTGTCGATGCCATGGGTAACTTTTTGCCATTGAACCGTCAGGCAGAAGGATACCCGCAAGGATCGGGATTCTTACAGTCCGGTTACGATCTGACCGAGGTCGAAAACGAGTTACGCGCACAGATAGAGATCGCGTTAAAAGAAATACCTCAGGTGTCACATCTCACTGCTCATATGGGTACCGCTACCTGCATGCCCGATTTGAAAGCTGTGGTCACCAAACTCGCCAACGAGTATGAATTGCCCCTCGAGTTACCTCTAGACCCTCGACGTTTCCGTCCATGGACTAAACCGAGCACAGCCGAAGAAAAGATCGATGCCATGGTTAAAGGACTGCAACAATTGGAACCCGGACTGTCCCTTTTTGTCGAACATCCCGCAAAGAATTGGCCGGAAATGGCCATGGTCGGCCATCTGCGCTCCTGGGATACGGCTCTGGATCGCGATGGCGTGACTGCGGCGTTCACTGACAAACGAGTGCTGGAGGTTGTTCAGGAACGGGGTATTCAATTGTTGAGCTACAAACAAGCCCTGGAAAAATACGACAAGACATTACCTGTCGAGCCCTGATGTATCCTTATAATGTCTCGTTCACTGGCGGGATTATGGTGGCAAAGCTATCGGTGATAAATCACTTTTTGATCAGAATTCGGTCTGCCTGCCTGTAGAGCGCTTGATTGGCTTTTCTGAGAGAATCGATTCTTCCTTTAGTGAGCTCTGGCCATTTATAGCCGGACAAGGATCGCGAGTCAATAACAGATTCTGTTTCTCTCTTGATAATGAGCTGTTGAGAGGTTTCGATTTGCTTAACAATGGCTAGAAAAGCAACAGCGAGCGGCAATAAAGCCAAAACAGCCATCAGTAGATGTCTATGTCCTTCATATCGCAACCGGCACTCCTTTGATTTCCTGTTTTAATGAAAGCAAGAAAAGTGCCAATTCTTTCTATTGCTCTTTCCGTTTTTGTTCCTGATAATTATAGACTTGTATGTTGTGGTTGTGAAAAAGAGAGAACGATGTTTTTATAAAGTGGTGAAAACCCGAAACCTCGAGGGTAAATAACGAGTACGCGGCATCCCCGGGGAGTTTACAGGACAGGGTCCTCGACGACGGCCAGATGCTCCAGATCAATATTCCCCTGCGAGAGCCCCTATCATTCTGGAAATAAACTACTGACATGGCCTGAGTCAGCCTGGCGATTACGGTTGCAAACATGGTATACGCCGCCGAGGCCGATTGTCCGTTCCCAAGATATCGTTTCTTACACATCGCTTTTGGATGCGTCACAACTAATCATGTGCAAAAATAATACCAGTTTTCAGGAATAATCGAGACAGGCGGGGTTTTACCTTAAAACTTTTATTTTTAAAGGCTTAAAGTGTTGCCTTTCGGACGTGCATAACAAGGTCTGTTCTAAAAATTGGGGAAATGCGGCGTAAAACGGACAAATATGCGCTAGAGCATCAAAAGTGACCTTTTAATAAAAAGCGGATGACATGCTCCTGAACCTGGGGTCTGAAAACGAACAGCGTGTGCCCATAAGGCAGAACCTCGTGCTGTTGCATCTCAGGCAGAACCGTGTGCTCTACAGCGACCCGGCCATCATTGGCAGATTGAAAAAAAAGCGAAGAAAAGAGTCCGGGCTGTTCCCCGGCAAGGATGCCCACCTGAGCAGGAACGGATCCCAGAGTTAATACTTTGCCATCTGTTTTGAGCTCCTCGACTGCAGGGCCGAGTAACCAGCGCCAAAAAGGCTTTTCAGCCAAATGGTCAGCCATTTCACTGCCAAGATTGGGCGGGCACATCATCACAATTCGACCCAGTTGAGGCACGCTGTGATGGTGCAATAACTGGCGGAGTACGATCCCTCCCATAGAGTGGGTGACAAAATGCAGAGTCTCATGCTCCAGCAGGTTGCTGGCACGTATACGATCCCATATTCTTTCGCTCAAAAGATCCAGATCCGCGGAACGGGAATTATAGCCCCAGTTATATACCCTAAAACCCTTTTTTTTTAGCCGTAAAGCCAGGGGGATGAGATTGATAGAGCTGGCCAGCAGACCGTGCAACAATATGACGGCTGGCTCGTCCGAGATCGTATCGTTTTTAATCACTGAAAGGATATTCCGCTGCTTTCCAGGCATTCATACCACCGAGCATATTATAGCCTTCGCGAAACCCGGACTGGCGCATAAGTTCACAGGTTCTGGAGCTTCGAATTCCGCTACCGCAATAAACCAGATATCTCGCATCCGGATCGAGCTTGTTTAATTTCGTGGCAAAATCCGGATCATGGAAATTCACGGTCATTGCATATGCAATGGTTCCGGATGCAATTTCCTTTTCCGTGCGCACATCGAGAATATGGAATTTGGGATTTCCCCGATTGTTTTCTATCATCTGTTTGGCTTTGTATACAGAAATATCATCGAAATGAGGACCGGTCTCGAGTGTATAATCACTGCACCCAAAGAGTGTCAAAAGCAAGATATATAGTGCTATGTTTTTCATACTTTTGTTCCATGCCTAGAGAGGTTTGGTTTTTTCAGCGAGCCATGCTGTTTCTCTGTCATCGAGAAGAGGTGATAATTCATCCCGCACTCTTTTATGGTATTGGTTGAGCCAGTCGATCTCTTTGCCGGACAAGAGCGATTTGTCGATCAATGTCTGGTCTATGGGACACAAACTGATGGTTTCAAAGCACAGAAAAGATGCGTCTTTAAGGGATTCGTCTTTTACCGTCAGCACGAGGTTTTCGATACGGATTCCATATTCACCCTCGCGATAGTATCCGGGTTCATTGGAGGTCAGCATGCCGGGTTCCAGTACAGTGGGATTTTCCGGCCGTATTTGCTGTGGGCCTTCATGAACATTCAAAAAATGTCCTACGCCATGTCCTGTTCCATGGCCATAATTCAATCCATGGCGCCACAGCGGCAGCCTTGCCAGTACATCGAGGTGGGGGCCCCCTGTACCTTGAGGAAATGTTGCCATGGCAAGATCAATATGTCCTTTAAGAACCAGGGTAAAGTGTTTTTTTTGTTCGGATGTTACAGATCCTAATGCCAGTGTACGGGTAATGTCTGTCGTGCCATCCAGATATTGTCCACCCGAATCGATCAATAAAAGTCCCTCTGCTTTTATTTTTGCAGCGGTATCGGGTTGAGCGGCATAATGAACAATCGCTCCATTTCCGGCATATCCGGCTATGGTATTAAAGCTGGAACCCTGATAGAGCTCGCCTTGTTGTCTGAATGATTCCAGTTTTTCCGCGATACTGATTTCATCTATGGATTCCTTGCCTGCGGTTTGTTCCAGCCAGATCAACCACTTTACAAGGGCGGCACCATCGCGTCTGTGAGCATCCTTGATCCCTTTGATCTCAATGGCATTTTTTACGGCTTTGTATTCAATGACAATATCGGTTTGTTTTTTTATTTTACAGGTTTTCGGGATGGCGTCAACGAGCTTTTGATTGGTACGTGCCGGATCGACCATGACTGTGACCGGCTCTGAGAGAAGAGGTAAATCTTTATAGACATCATGGTAATCTCTGAACTCTATGCCCTCTGATTCCAGAGACGTTTTAACTTTGGCATCGAGTTTTTTGGGGTCGATATAGAGCGTGATGCGGTCAGAGGAAATAACAAGAAAACTATAGACGACAGGATTGAATTCCACATCTTTCCCGCGCATATTCAAAATCCAGGCGATTTCATCCAGAGCCGAAACGATGTGTAAGTGGCTGTCCTGTTCTTGCATGTGCTTGCGAATTCGATCAATTTTACTTTTACTCGCTTTTCCGGCATATTTTTCATCGAGCAAAACAACAGAGTTTGTGGGGATGGAGGGTCTGTCGTGCCAAATCGAATCGATCAGATCGACCTGATATTTTAAGCTGATCTGGTCAGATAAGGTGGAACGCAATTCCTCAACCTGTTTATGAGAAAGGACGGCTCCATCAAACCCCACGGTGGCAGCATAATCCAGTTCGGTCTCCAGCCATTCGATAAAAGAGGGCACACCGGGAGTTCCCATTTTAAACAGATCGATGCCGCTATCTTTTAATTCCTGCGCGGCTTGCAAAAAATAACGCGAGTCAGTCCACAATCCGGCTTTATCATGGGTGACCACCACAGTACCGGCAGATCCGGTAAAGCCACTGATCCAGGCTCGTGATTTCCAGCGCGAGGCTACATATTCACTTTGGTGCGGATCTGAGCTGGGAATGATATAAGCATCGATACTGTGCTCTTTTAAAAGAGCTCTCAAGTTTTGCAAGCGTTCACTTTTCATAATTTGGTACCCTGTTTTTTCAATTCTGTCTTTAATCATAAACATTCTTTTATTTATATTCAAGGCTAATCTTTCCCTGATTAATGGATCACTCCCGCCAGTGAAAGAGATTTTGTTTCACTGGACATAAAATGAAATTCTGCAAATGAATCGCTTTGTATAGCCTCGTCGATTGTTCTTATTTTGATCACAATATAGTTCTCTTTTATGGTCTCGAGAAGAATTGGTATGGGCCCGTAAAAAGAGCTTTTCTGTTTTTTTGTAATTTGTTCACCATCCTTGTTCCATATTTCAATATCATAATGGGTCAGCATGTAGTTGCTGTCAGGGAGATATTGCTTTCTGATATCCCTAAAGATGAGTGTATCAGAATTGAGATTTTCAAATTCAATAGGAGAGACGCGGTTGAGAAATTCGTTTAGTATTTTGTGTTTTCTTTCCAGGCACGTTTCGAGGACATATGCTGCAGCCTCGTTTGATGGGTACTGGGCGGCCTCTATTAATTTTTGTAAATGGTCTTTCTTAAACTGAGCGATGATCTTTGCTGCCCAATATTGATCACCGGGTTGACAGGTGCGAATGGGTTCATAGGGAGTGGTTTCTTTCCATTTGGCGGGTTGGAAATAGGTGGATTCAAACGCCCCTACGCTTGCCCAGGGAGTATTGCGTATATATTCCCACGGTTGAACCTGCAGACCAAAGGTTATAAAATTGGTAATCATATCTGTTATGCTAAAGACATGATTGTATCCGGCCCATCGTCTCTGGTAACGTGCCGCATGGGTGCCGAATGCATCATCAAAATCGACCAGGTAATGCTTTATATACCCTTTACCGGGTTCTCCGACATACATATCAAGCGTGTTATCTGAGCCAACATCAGGCATATTGACAAATGCTGCAAAGACCCGCAGGGCT
>CAYNUX010000287.1:0-5515 GCA_964400115.1 uncultured Cytophagia bacterium | reverse complement strand
CGCCATTTTGGCTATCGGGCAGATGAAGGTCATTATTTCAGGAGGAATCGATCTCTCTGTGGGCTCGGTGTTGGCGCTGTGCGGTATCGCGACTTGTATGCTGATGGCACACGGGCTCCCGGTTATTATGGCTGTTTTGCTGGGGCTGGGGATTGGCCTTTTACTTGGCATGCTGATCGGAGCAGTGATCGCCTATGGCCATCTGCCGCCGTTTATCGCGACTCTGGGGGTCATGGGCATTGCCAGAGGGGCTGCCCTGTTGCTCACCGGCGGCGTGCCGGTGTTTGGCTTGCCAGAATCATTCGCCTTTCTCGGTGGCGGCACCTTGTTTGGCATCGTTCCGGTTCCGGTCATCTTTACCCTGTTGGTTGCCGTTGCAGCGCATATCCTTCTGACGCGCTCGCCTTTTGGACGGCATATCTATGCCATTGGTAGCAATAAAACCGCTGCCTCCCTGTCAGGAATCCCGGTCAATAGAGATCTGGTTCGTATCTATGCCATCAACGGTCTTTTGTGTGCTCTGGGAGGAATATTGCTGGCGTCCCGCCTCAACTCCGGACAACCGACCGCAGGTACCGGCTATGAACTCGATGTCATTGCCGCCTGCGTCATCGGTGGTGCAAGTTTGAGCGGCGGTGAAGGAACCATTGGTGGGGCCATCATCGGAGCCCTTATCATGGGCGTGCTGCGTAACGGATGTAACCTGCTCGATATTTCTGCTTTCTGGCAACAAATCGCTATCGGTACGATCATTATCGCGGCTGTTTTTGCCGATCAATACCGTAAACACAAATCATCGAGACTCGTCTAACCATCGATCTATAAATTGTGGAGCAATCATGATAAAAAAAGTCATTCCCATCGTGTTATGTGTTCTGCTAGCCCTGATATCCTGTCAAAACCCATCCCCCAGTGATAAACCGAGGATTCTGGTCTCACCCAAAGGATTGGTCCTCTCGTTTTGGCTTTCCGTTAAAACAGGCGCCGAAAAAGCCGGTAAAGAGATGGGTGCCGAGATCATCTGGAAAGGCCCTTCCCTGGAAACCGACATCGCCGGACAAATCGATATCATTCAGGACAATATCAATAAACGAGTCGATGCCATTGTACTGGCCGCATGTGATGCCACTGCCCTGGCGCCCATTATCGAGCAGGCGGACCAGGCGGGAATCCCGGTCATTACCATCGATTCGGGCGTCAACTCGGCGGCTCCCAAATCGTTCATCGCCACCGACAATGTCATGGCCGCTGAAAAAGCAGCCGACGTGCTCGCCCGACTCGTGAATGAAAAAGGCAAGGTGGGCATGATCCCCTTTGTCCCCGGGGCCGCCACTTCGATTATGCGCGAAAAAGGCTTTAAAAAAGGACTGGGGAAATATCCGGATATGGAACTCGTCTCTGTGCAATATTCCCAGACCAAAGTGGAACAGGCCATGGCAGTCACCGAAGACATGGTCACTGCACACCCGGATCTCGCCGGTATTTTTGCTGCAAATGAAGCCGGCACTGTGGGCTGTGCCCAGGCGTTAAAGAGTCGCGGGCTGGCCGGTAAAATCAAGCTGGTGGGCTTTGACGCTTCGGAAAACGAGTTGCAGGCCCTGAAAGACGGCACGGTCGATGCCCTGATCGTACAAAATCCGCACAAGATGGGCTATCTGGGTGTAAAAACCGCCATGCAGGTTTTAAACGGTGAGACTGTACAGAAACGGATCGATACCGGAATCATGGTCATTACCCGAGAGAATCTCGATGCTCCTGAAATACAGACGCTTTTATATCCATCCGAGTAAGAGCGTCAACTTGTTGCGTTCGGGAACAATCAGTGATGGCTCGACGTATAAAACATTGCATGCGGGAAAAAAGAGTATTGATTTCTCCACATGTTTTGTATATATTGTTTTGCAACCACACTATGGGGACGAATCTGGTTTCGACGGGATCTGAGATGTTAGTGGATGCATGCCGAGGTTCTCAGAGTCCTCGTAAAAAAAGCTGGGACATAAAATTAAATGCAGATGATTACAACTATGCATTGGCTGCGTAGATAACGCAACCACGTTCACTATCTTTCGTGTCTGCTAGGGTGATAGATGAGCGTCGATTATAGCGGACTAGCTGTGTTCCTCGCCTGAGGGAATGCAGCGAAACCTTTTCAGGCTGGACTCTTTCCGCGTCGTTCCTTTCGCTACGATAGAGTCGAGATCATAAAAGGAACTATGCATGTAGATTCCGCTATGGTCCGTTTCTCGGACGTGGGTTCGACTCCCACCGTCTCCACTATTACAAGCCCATCTGATCGATGATTGATCAAATGGGCTTTTCTTTTATCAATGACATACTACGGAATACTCTGATTGTTGTTGCGTTTTATCTGTCAACTCTATATCTTGTCAATATTTTCCTCTCAATTCAAGCGGGGCTCGTGATGAAAATCGAATCCATCAGACTCTTGAATTATAAATTATTTCAAGATGTTTACATTTCTGACATTCCCAGGTTTTGCGTCATCGTTGGGGCAAATGGTACAGGGAAATCCACGCTTTTTGATGTTTTTGGTTTTGTAAAAGATTGTTTGACATTTAATGTATCAAAAGCCTTGCAGAGCAGAGGTGGGTTCAATGAAGTGATCTCACGGGGCCATGCAAATGAAGACATTCAGATTGAAATCCAATACCGCATGCAAATTACCGAAATTGAACGTCTGATCACATTCCATCTTGAAATAGGAATGGTAAATGGTCAGATCTGCGTGAAACGGGAAATTCTCAGATATAAAAGAGGACCTTATGGATCACCTTTTCATTTTCTCGATTTTGCAAATGGGAGCGGATTTGCTATCACCAATGAAGAGGACTTTAAAACTGAAGAAGAATTGAACCGTGAAAAACAAACTCTGAGTTCACAGGATATGCTGGCCATTAAAGGAATCGGTCAGTTTCAACGGTTCAAGGCAGCCAGTGCATTTAGACAATTGATAGAAAATTGGCATGTTTCTGATTTTCACATAAATTTAACCCGGGGAAGCAAAGATATTGCGGGTTATGCAGACCATTTATCTGTCACAGGAGACAATCTACAACTCGTCGCTAACAATCTTTACGAAAATCACAGGGATATTTTCTTGAATATCCTTAAACAAATGAAACAAAAAGTACCTGGTATCAGTGAAATCGAACCAGAGCCGACACGGGATGGAAGAATTTTATTAAAATTCAAAGATGGTTCCTTTAAAGATCCTTTTATTGACCGCTATGTCTCAGATGGCACAATAAAAATGTTCGCCTATCTTGTTTTATTGTATGATCCATCCCCTTTCCCTCTGTTGTGTATTGAAGAACCCGAAAATCAACTTTATCCGAAACTATTGTGGGAGCTGGCTGAAGAATTCCGAGACTATGCAAACCGGGGAGGGCAAGTATTTGTATCCACCCATTCACCCGAATTTCTAAATGCAACCAGACTGGAAGAAGTGTTCTGGTTAATCAAAGAGAATGGCTATACAAAAGTTAACCGTGCACAGGATGACTTGCAAATCACAGCTTATATGAAACAAGGCGATCAGATGGGTTATCTCTGGGACCAGGGTTTCTTTGTGGGGGCGGATCCTCAATGATGACGATTGCTTTTTTTTTTCTGGAAGAACCGTCTGCCCAAGAAATGCTCGAACAAATTTTGCCAAAAATATTTTCAGAGAACGTTACGACAAGATTTGTCCGCTTTAAAGGTAAACAGGATTTGGAAAAAAATCTTGTTAAAAAAATCAAAGGATGGCAGGCTCCAAATACAAAATTTGTCATTCTTAGAGATCAAGATTCAGGCGATTGCATCCATATTAAAACAGAATTGATCAATCTTTGTAAAAAAGCAGGTAGACAGGATACACTTGTAAGAATTGCCTGTCGAGAATTGGAAAGTTTTTACTTGGGTGATCTTTTAGCCATTGAAAAAGCATTTGAGCTTAAAAACCTGTCAAAAAAACAAAACACCCGAAAATTCAGAGATCCGGATAAACTCGGTAGTCCTGCGAACGAATTATCCAGACTAACCCAAAACAGATATCAAAAAGTGAAAGGATCGAGGGCGATCGAAAGTTATTTAAATTTGAATTCAAATCGATCAAAAAGTTTTAATCATCTTGTTACTGGCCTGAGAAGGATTGCTTATCCAAAATAGTTAACCGACTGCTGGACAATCTCATTATCAAGATTAACCAACAGATGACCTCTGGGAGGCAAAAATGAATTATTTTTTACCATTAATCCTTTTGTTTTTTATTGGATCCCAGACCCCGGTTACTCTATCCTCCTTACCTTCATTCAAAGATGATATAAACTTTTTAAATAACCATACAACCGTGAAAATCCTGAGTTCATCGGATGGTTTGGCAAAAGTAGCTATTTGTCCCGAATACCAAGGAAGAATCATCACCAGCACCGCCGATGGAGACCAGGGCATCAGCTTTGGCTGGATCAACCGCGACCTCATTGCCTCAGGCGAAAATAACCGCCATTTCAATGCCTTTGGCGGCGAAGATCGATTTTGGCTCGGACCCGAAGGCGGACAATTCTCGCTCTATTTCGCACCTGAAGATCCGTTCGACCTGACACACTGGTTTACGCCTCCTCCGATCAATGAAGAGCCTTTTCATATCATCAACCAAACCGCCTCCTCTCTCACCCTGGAAAAAGAGATGCGGCTGCAAAACTATTCCCGTGCCTTTTTTGAATTGCTCGTTGAACGGCAGATCAGGCTCCTGGAAACTCAAGAAATCACCTCGCTGCTGCAAACCTCGTTGCCCGAGGACATCCAGTGGGTGGCCTTTGAATCGAACAACCGTATCACCAATATCGGCTCTGCGCCCTGGCGCAAAGAGGCCGGTTTGCTTTCGATCTGGATTTTGGGCATGTTCAATCCCTCTGACCGGACGACCATTGTCATTCCCTATCAACCCGGTCCCGAAAAAGAGCTCGGCCCCATCATCAATGACCGTTATTTCGGCAAGGTGCCGGAGGAGCGGCTGGTGATCGCGGAACAAACCCTCTATTTCAAAGGAGATGGCAAACACCGAAGCAAAATCGGGTTGACGCAACAACGAGCCCTGCCCGTTCTCGGCAGCTGGGATGCTATGAACGGGATCCTCACCCTTGTTCAATACTCTATTCCCGGCGAGCAGCGCGACTATGTCAATTCCATGTGGGAGATCCAGGACAATCCCTATGGCGGCGATGCCATCAACAGCTATAATGACGGTCCGCCCGAACCGGGTAAAAAACCTCTGGGACCGTTTTACGAACTCGAAACCTCGTCTCCGGCTGCAGCACTGAACGAGCAGGAAAGCCTGGCGCACCAGCACCGCACGTTTCATTTTACCGGAGCGCACAAATCCCTGGATCGCATCGCCAAAACAACGCTGGGTGTCGGATTGGATAAGATCGATGCCGTTTTTTAGAGTTTCTCTCTGCGGACCTCTGCTTGCTTTGCGCGCTCTGCGTTAAAAGATCAGGGTCAATCGCTT
>CAYNUX010000286.1:0-5516 GCA_964400115.1 uncultured Cytophagia bacterium | reverse complement strand
TCAAATCCCACATTTCAAACGAACGCTGCAGATTGTTAGCCGACTCTGTCAGTTTCAACTCTTCGATAAGACCGGTTTCCCGCCAGTTGCGGGTAAACCGGTGATTATTGGCGCCGAGTACATGCATGCGGATTTCGCTGCTGCTATTTCCTCCCAGACGGGAACGGTCCTGAACCAGGATGACTGAAGCGCCATTGCGAGCAGCTGCAATGGCGGCACAAACCCCCGCCAGCCCCCCTCCCGCGACAATGATATCGGCAGCATAGGTGGTTTCAATAAAATTGCGTATTTCTCCTAGAGTGGGTAGCTTTTTATACTCTTGACGGGACTGTCCCCATAATGTAATGGGCATGGAAATGGCGGTTGCAGATCCTGCAGCCAGGCTTTTGAAAAACGTTCGTCTGATCATGGATAATCCGATCTTATTTGTTGTTCAATGTCAGACAAGAGTTGTTTAGCTGCTTTGGATTGTTCATAATCTGTGACTCCATAGAGATACTCTTGTTTGTGCCCGATCATGATCTCTCCCTGATACGGCAAGACAGCTGAAAATCCCCTTGCCACCTCGTCCAGCATTTCACCCCGCAATTGAATAAACTCTTTGAATGTCTGCAAGGCTTTGTCGGCCTGCCCGGCATTTTCTTTAATCACCACGAAACCGGTGACTGTTCCGGAATTCACCGTATAAAGTGCATACAAACTGTTGGCAAAAGCACTTTGACCTAAAAATCCTTTGCGCACGAATTTCATACTGTTTTCTACCCTATTCAGTTTGGGCAACACCTCCAGTTCAGCAGGTGAGCCAGGAGCGGGTATTTTGTCAGCAATTTCCCGGGCCATCGTTTGCATCGTTTCTTGCATTACCTTGTTATTGACGCCGGCATTGAGATTGACATAGAATCGACCCTGGTAAAATCTGATATTATACTCTGAAATGATAGCCTGTGCGCCAATGTCCCCGTATTGGGCATCCGGATTGCGAAAATTACTGTAAACGCCAAAAGCATCCAATGGCGTTCCCATGTCATAAATGTCCACACTCTGGGTATGGCTGTCATTTTGTTTGCTGACATAGACGGCGGTAACCATGGTCTCAAATGTATAGGAATTGTACAGCCCTGCTTCCCCGTTGATATACTCGTAAAGGTTTTCTTTTGTATAGATTTGCGGTTCCAGATCAAAAGTCCAGTCCGGCATAAAATCGGGTTGAGGTAAATAGTCTGTAATTTCCTGAGCAGGTATCAACCTGCTAAAAAGCAGTAATACGACAAAAAGAATATTTTTTCTCATAACAATTCCTCAAGTTTAAGAGAAATCTCTTGCTATGAAAAGATTTCCGATGAATATAGTTTAATTTATGGGGCAGGAGACCAAAATGCAAGGGTTTTTAAAAAGGCTAAACATATGGATAAAGAAACCGGGAAAGACAACCTTTCCCGGCATAACCGGTCAACTCAAACCCATTGGCCATCGCGATAAGATGGACTCATCCAGGGTAGTTTTTTGCTGCGATAGAATGGCTGCAGTGCTGTTTTTAATTCCTGCATTCGTTTTTTTGGCAAGTGTTTAAAGTGTTTTATAATCCGAATATTTTCTTTCAGCACCTCAATGCTATCGGTGCCGATCACTGCTGTATCCACCTGATCGAGACTCGGAGAGTAACGAATTAAATCTTGAACAGGGAGATCCTCAACAGTTTCGCGGGGTGTGACGTATAAATGATCGTCGGGTTAATTCTTTAGACATGAGCAACCTCCAAGTCTGTTAATGGGATCTTGAAATTGGACAACGCTTGCCCTTTTCGAGATTTGGCGGTTCCTCTAAAGGTTTTGTCTCTGGTCTCTGGCAATGGTTTTCCCTGGTGTACCGCCATTTATAATAATAATAATCTCTTGATCGATTTTATTCCGAATCAAGAGGGAAAAAGATAAAACCGGACAGCGATCAAAATTCAAACTCGGCGGAAAAATTGAAAATCCGGCCGGAAAGCGACAAATCCACTTTGCGATTCATTACAAAATCAAACCCCAGGACGTTATAGTGATTAAATACATTCAGCACTTCCTGCCTCAATACGAGCTTGTATTTGTCATATAGAATGAACGTCTGCGTAAACCCGGTATCAAAACGCCCGTACATTTGCATGCGAACGTGGTTGCGTTTTCCCTTTGCCAATTCATATGTGGAGGTATCCCGATTCAACATCCAGCGTTGCCAGGTATAAGGATACCCTGTACCGTAAAGGATACGCAGGTGGAATTTAGAGTTTGGCCATTCTTCCATGGCATCCTGCATAAACAGAGAGATTTGATGACGACGATCAGTAGGTCTCGGGACCCAGCCGAGATCATCTCCTTCGAGGTCTTCACGCGTGACCAGATAACTATAACTCAGCCAATTGTCCTGTCCGGGTAAAAATGCACCCCGCAGTTGTACATCTACCCCATAGGCATATCCTTTAGCATCGTTGTAACCGGAATAGCGCATTCGCACATCGCGCAGATCGTAACTGATGAGATCGGTATATTTTTTATAGAATACGTCGATTTTAATCTCCAGATCTGGCTGTAATTTTTTAAAAGCTCCCACGACGATCTGATCCGATTTCTGGATCAATAAATCCTTTTCAGGAACCCGCAGAAATTGCAATTCTTTGTAAAGTGGGGGCTGGGCATACCGACCGATAGCGACCGAAAATTCACTTTCTGGAGAATATAGCCATCGCAAAGAGATCCGGGGTTGCATTACCCATTCCTGATTTACCGATGCATACAGCCACCGCACACCTGTTGAACCGCTAATTTTTTCACCCAGATGATATCTTCCCTGGATATAATGGCTCCAAAAATGATGACGGCGAGTGACCCCATGCTGATAATTCAAAGCAGGATATTGATAAATGAGTCCATACAAATTCGTTTCACTCTGTCGCTCCGTTATTTCATCGCGGGTGTGATTCATCTTAAACTCGAATCCTGCTGTAAGCCGATAGCCAGCCTGACCATAACTCGTCGTTAACAAACTGGTAAATTGCTTAAAGTGGAGGTCAGCATCCACGAGATGTTCTCGTTCGCTCTTGTCTTTATAATGATCTGGTCCCGGCGCTTCCAAAATCGTATCGAGATAGTAAATCTTTTCGCTTATATGGGTATCCTCTTTTTCCCATTGCTCATGGATGGAATTGAGCCATCGCATTTGTAAACCATTGGGATGAGCATAATCAAACCTGACACCGGTCAAGCGTGTCTGAAAACCGAATGATTCCAGTCCCCGCATGTCAGACCGGGTATAAGCTGATTCAAACATACGAAAAATTTTATATTCCCAATTATCCGGCAACAAATAGTAATCGCTCAGAGCCTGAACACCAAGAACCTGAAAAGCCCAATGGTCATTCAATTTTTGTTTAACCGTAAATTGCCAGTCGACAAATTCAGGAGAATATTCCCCCTGGGTCTGTAAGACGCCAAAAAGATAGCCATATCGCACTTTACGAAGGGCACTGAGGACTTTGGTTTTGCGATTCGGGCTCTCGTAAAACAAGGCAGCATTGATCCCTATGGCACCGATTTTAGCAATACCGGACAACCCGGTTTTCAAAGAATCCCGATAAGTAATGTCCAGCACAGAAGACATCTTGTCTCCAAACGTAACCGGAAATGCAGATGAATGCAAATTAATACTTTTTACCAACAAGGGGTTTACCAGGGAAGGATTTTCTGCAATTCCTTTACGAACCAGATGGGGCTGATAGAGTTCAAAACCATCCAAATAGATGAGATTTTCATCATAACTTCCCCCGTGTACACTGTAGAAATGGCTTTGATCGTTGATCGAATAAACCCCTGGCATGGTTTGCAGCGCCTGAATGGGATCAGGCAGAGGTGAAGGCATATCCCGAAGCTCGGGAGCATGAATCCTGAATTGTCCCATTTTACCGGAAAAGCGCTCAGCAGAAATACGAATCTCTTCTCCTTCCAAAACCTGAGGAGCGAGAGATTGCTCGAGGTTGATAACCTGTCCGGGTTTTAGGCTCAAGGCTCTATGCGACATCTGGTAACCGACATGACGAAACACGAGCGTATCTTGTCCGGGGGGAACATAGAGTATAAATGCACCTGAGCTATCGGCAATACAGCCCAATCGCTTATTTTGCAGATAAATGCTTACACCAGGAATAGATTCCTGGCTCTTTTTATCGAAAACCGAGCCTTTAACAATGGCGTGCGTGGACAATGACTGGGAATAGCAGGAATCAAGGACAGCGAGAGCAAAAGCGAGCAAGCACAACCGTGTCCACCAGGCTAACATTTGTTTTCCTCCCTGTTATCGATTTAACGACCTGGTAGCAACCTTGCGCTAAACCCCTCCTTTTTGTCGAGATGTGTGTATAATTAGCTCTAATGATTTAAACTCGCATTTGTTCCTGGTCTACCAGGGTGCTTCTGTCCTCTCGCCCATTTCACGCTGCAGCTTTAGAATATTGGGTAAATTTTCTATGAGCATATCCTTTTCGGGGGATACCTTGTACGGATAAATTCCATGTTTGGCGGTTTGATCCCAAAACGGATCAAAGGCACGCCACCAGAGCAAACCAATAATATTTTGTTTTTCGCTGGCAACATTGAAATACCATTGGAGTGCAGTGGCATCAGGAAATTTGTATTGGATATCATCACCAAATGATTGGGCGACGAGGACTATCGAGCGATCGTTCGATTCAAACGGTGTCAAATAATCATTCAGGCCCCAGATCTCGCCTTGTCCGGGCTCTGACCAACCATTAAAAAACTCGTCTTTTGTAGGTTCTTTGGAAAGAGTAAAGGGAAAATATTCCAGCCCGATCCAATCAATGTTTTCCGGAATTCTCGTTGGCAGCTGAGGATCCGGAGCAAAAACAACGATCACAGGGAGTTCGGGAAATATGGATTTTACCGCATTGACTGCATCCCGGATTTCATCTTTGGTCCAAAACTTATAGTTGCTTAAAGAAACCCGATGTTCAGACAAAAAAGGACGATAAAGGGCACAAATGGCAGCGACATGTTCCTTTTGATGACCCCATAAGGTATCCATTCTGGCGATCTCTTGATTCCAATCCGTTGCAAGCTGATTTTGAAAAAGCGAATTGAGATTTAGAATGGCCTTTGCCCCGTTTTCACTCAAATGCATAATATCCTGGGAGATCTGCGCTTTATCGCCATCGATAAACAGGGTGTTGGTGTGAGAAGAGACCAAATCGATCGCCTGATCAGGAACAGCATTTTGCCATCCGTGCATAAAATAGCCATAGTTTAATTTTACGGATTCAATATCCTGCGGATCTGTCGGCGAATCATTTGAACATGCGGCAAAAAATGCCATCACAAAAATCAGTATCACAGATAATCTTTTCATCATATTCCTCCCAACCCATCCATTCACATGTGATGCTGATTCCGAGATGCTATAGATAGTTTCAGTTAAATCGTATAGGAAATAATTTCCGGGCTCAGCGAGTGCTGAGCCCGAAAGAT
>CAYNUX010000285.1:0-5530 GCA_964400115.1 uncultured Cytophagia bacterium | reverse complement strand
CTTATTCGTCTGATTATTCCTATGAAAATATCTTTATTGAAAATGACACTTTATACGCTACAGTCCACAATAAGGGTATTGAAATCGTTAGCCTGAATAATCCTGCCAAACCTGAACATATCTCTTTGATAAAAACAACAAATGCTTATGGCCTTTCAAAAAAAGGCCATTATCTTTATGTCGTTGATCTGGTCGAGGGTTTATTGGTTTATGATATCTCTGATCCCTTGTCCGTGAAAAAAATCGCACAAAAGCCCACTTGTGGTGGCCCACAGTATCTGAAAATCGAAGGAGATCTGGCTTTACTTGCAACGGGCTCCAAAGGACTCGATATTTTTGATATCAGTGATCCGGATCATCCAGAATTTTTAAGTAATTATCCGGGCTTGGGCTTTTGCACACATCTGGCAGTCAATAATGGAATAGTCTATCTCGCGAGTTGGGATATCCTGGAAGTCGTGGATATTTCGAATCCGGCACAACCTCATTTTCTGGCAAAAGAAGATACAAAATCGCAGTTTATGGGTGTTGCCAGCAACAAAGAGGTCATCTTTGCAGCAGATTGGAAATATGCAGGGATTTATCAATATCGCTCAGCTCACGCAGCCGACATTTATATAAAAGAAAATTTTATCACCTATGGACAATTTAAAACCAACGAACCCAAAGAAAGATCTATTCTTGTAAAAAATGTCGGTGCAATGCCTCTGGTGGTGGACAGGATTGAGCTTTTTAATGACCAGCTCGATATCAGTCCCCAGTCCTTCGAGATTGCACCCGGAAATTCCCGGACGGTTACGTTAACATTCCAACCCTATTCTGATGAACCATTGGATGGCTGGATCCAGTTTTTTACCAATGATCCTGACGCAAATCACTATTCGATTTTTGTATGTGCCGGCTATCCTGATTTTGGTGTCGGTGATAAAGCGCCGGATTTTACTTTGCCATCCTATAATGGGAATGAATACTCTCTTTCATTATTGAAAGGTAAAACGATTTTCCTTTCGACCTTTGCATCCTGGTGACCGGTGAGTAATCCGCAGTTTGCGGATATCGAGGCTAACCTATACCAAAAATATAAAAACGAAAAAGATATTGTTTTCCTGGCTCTCCATCGGGGAGAGACCAGGGATATTTATCAGCGATTTCAGGAACAGGCAAATTTGTCCTTTCCTGTTTTGCGGGACAGTGCCAACACGGTGTATATGAAATATCGAGGCGGTATTGCACCCAAGTTTGCGCCGTTTCCACGAGATATTATCATTGACAAAAATGGTCGGGTGATTTATTACGCAAAAGAATACCATCCGGATAAAATTGATAGGGTTTTGCAGCAGCAGCTGGTCAATACAAGCGTAAACCACACTCTTGAAACCACTCTGGATCAGTGTTCGTTATTTCCCAATTATCCCAATCCATTTAACCAATCAACGGTTATTCCGTTTCAAATCAAAAGCTCGGATATGTCTCTAAAGATTTACAACCTTAGAGGACAATTGGTAAAAATATTGGCAGAGGGCAATAGGGTAGCGGGGTTGCATCAGGCACAGTGGGATGGTACAAATGATTTGAATGTTCTTCAACCTACCGGTGTGTATTTTGTGATTCTGACGGATGGTATCCAGAAAAAGCAGAGAGCGATTTTATTTGTAAAATAAATGGTTTACAGGGTTCGATACTCACCAGACGATATAGGAGATCGTACGACTATGATTGAGAATATTTTTTCATTTCTTTATGATATCCTTACACAATCTTTTTTTATGGCACTCGTTGCGTCCTTTATATGGGGAGTGTTGAGCATTCTGCTTAGCCCTTGCCATTTGTCCAGTATTCCGTTGGTCATTGGATTTATCATGCAGCAGGAAAAAAAAACAACGAGCCGTGCGTTCATGCTCTCTTTGATTTTTTCAGTGGGGATATTATTTTCGATAGCGCTCATCGGTATCATAACAGCTTCATTTGGTAGGCTTATGGGCGACCTTGGCTCAATCGGTAATATTGCTGTTGCTGTGATTTTTTTTATTGTTGGATTGTATTTGCTCGATATTATCCGGCTGGATTGGTCTTTCGGATCGCTTACCCCCAGACATCGGGGCAAACTTGCCGCGCTTTTGCTGGGGTTGACTTTTGGGATTGCTCTTGGTCCCTGTACGTTCGCCTATATCGCCCCGGTACTGGGGATAGCTTTTAGCCGTGCTCAAAACGATTTTATGGGGGCGATATTGCTTATTCTTTTCTTTGCCCTTGGCCACTGTGGTGTCATTGTTTTTTTTGGTACCCTGGCTCACAAAGTACAGGTTTATTTGAATTGGAGTAACGAAAGTAAAGCACTAAATTGGGTAAAAAAAATATGCGGGGTACTGGTGATTTTGGGGGGTATTTATTTGCTGATTGGATAGATAAACAAAATTCACCCCTTTGAAAAAACTCGTTATTGAATGGCGCCATCTGGATGAGGAGGGCAATACATGTATCAGGTGCTCTGAAACAGGCGCAGCGCTCGGTGTTGTTGTAGAACGGCTTGCTGAGGAATGCCGGCCGGAAGGCTGGGAAATTGTCTTTAAAGAGTCAAAACTTACAAAAGATGAAATAGCCTCATCAAATTTAATCCTTCTCAACGGCATTCCGATAGAAAACGTTCTTCCGAACGGCAGGGGATCTGAAAGTCACTGTGAATCCTGCTGCGACTTGTCGGAAATGAGCAGACCTGCTGCCGGACTATCGAGTATGACGGACATACCTATGAGACTATTCCTGAGTCTCTTATCAGGCAAGCTGTGTGCAGACTAGCCCGCTGCTGTTAGCAGGTATTTAGTTCTTTCTCCTGGATTTTCATGAACAAGCGGCTCCGTGAACAGTATAGCAGATTGAGTGTTACGGATATTTTTTGTATTCATAAAGCAAAAGGAGATGCTTGTAGGGTAACAGAAAGATTGCGGTTAAAGGGTACAGCATCCAGCTTTTGTATGCGGTACGCCCTGACGGTGATCCCCCTCTATTTTTAACCAAGAGTCCGTGCCGCGGCAGGTCTATTTCTTTCTCATTATTGTAGGTGCTGTAATTATAATCGTCTTCGGTTCCCGTCCTCTTTCATATGATACGATCATCGACACTTGTGTACTCGTTGTCCTCCTGGAAATCTATAGCGCCATCATGTGCTAAATTAAATCCACAGAATACACCGGCGCCGTGTACTTTAATATTGACGAATTGTCTCTTCCATTTTTTGAGGATCCCCCAAAACAAAAACGGCCACCCTAAAAGGTAGCCGTGATTGAAGATCGGGTAGCGGCGCACGGATTCGAACCGCGGACACGTGGATTATGATTCCACTGCTCTAACCAACTGAGCTACGCCGCCTTGATATTAGCCTTAAAATATATAAAAAATTCGTATTCTTGTCAAGAAAAAAATCATTCATTGTCGGCATTTTTGATAAACTGCTCCAGAGGAATCAGTCCGATTTCAGACCAGGTCTCCACCGACGTATCCGCAGAGATCAGGATATCTTTGAGTTCTTGTATACTTTTGAACCCGCCCCAGGCGATTTCCTTATCATTGGGCTTGACATTGTCATCATCGGTATAGACGATAAAAAGCAATCCGAAATGCACGCTGCCCACCGCAGTATCGTCATCGTTGATATAGCCGATGATTTGCGGGCGGTCAAAGGTAGACATGTGGACTTCTTCACGGAGTTCGCGCATCAAGCTGGCGCGGATGGGGTCGTTGCCATCACTATCGACTTTGTCAATATGACCACCGATTCCCCAGGACCACTTGCCTGCCAGGCGAGCTTCACTGTAATCGCCTTCTTTTGACGACCGTTGATATGCAAATATTTTGTGGGTTTGTTTATGCACGATCATGGCATAGGCAATAGGCTGTTTGTATTCAGGTTGCTCTTCAACAGGCCCGCGTTTGCGATATTCATATCGTTCAAGGATTAGAGGATAAAAATCGTGTTCGTAAACTGGAGTATAGCCCTGAAAGTAGGCATTACGAAACAACACCTCACGATGGATCACCATTATAGGTTGTTCAAATTTGTTCACGGTGTTCTCCCATGCATCTCTGGTGCCATAGAATAGGCAGAGAATGCATTTAAATAGTTTTGAATCGCTTTTGCAATTCATTAGTCCTGTCAGTATAGTCCGGATGACCCAGGAGTGCAAACATGTTTTGTTTATAGCTCTCAACACCCGGCTGATCGAACGGATTTACACCCAGCAACAGCCCGCTCAAAGCCACTGACATTTCGAAAAAGTAAAAGAGTTGGCCCAAATAATATTCACTTTTTTGGGGCAGCGTAATCGTCAGATTGGGTATGCCGCCGTCATAATGAGCCAGAGCAGTGCCGCGGAAGGCCTGATAATTGGCTTTTGCCAAATCCTTGTCTGCAAGATAGTTCAGTTTGTCGAGATTCTCTTCATTCTCTGGAATTTCAACGCGGTGCTGGGGTTTGTCGATCATGACAAACGTCTCAAACAGGTGGCGATAGCCGTCCTGTATATATTGCCCCAAAGAATGCAAGTCTGTGGTAAAATCAGCAGAGGAGGGGTAGAGGCCCTTGCCATCCTTGCCTTCGCTTTCACCAAAGAGCTGTTTCCACCATTCTGCCACATAATGAAAAGCCGGATCAAAGGAAGAGAGGATCTCGACACGTTTGCCTTTTTGATACAGAATAAAACGGATTGCAGCATATAGCCAGGCCGGATTTTTGTCCAACGAGGTATTTTCGTTGAGGTATTGTGCCATATCCCGAGCTCCGGCAACCAGTTCTCGAATATCTAATCCGGCAACAGCGATTGGCAAGAGTCCGACAGGTGTGAGCACCGAAAAGCGACCGCCGATGTCATCCGGTATGACAAATCGCCGGTATCCCTTTTGTTTGGCATTGTGGACCAGGGCACCGGAAGATTTATCGGTGGTGGCAATGATTCGGTTACCCATTTCTTTGTCAGACAGTTTTGAGGCCATTTGGGCTTCCAGTAAACGAAACGCCACGCCCGGCTCTGTCGTAGTCCCGGATTTAGAGATGACATTGATATACAGTTTTGATGGATCCACGCTGTTGATCAATTCATGGGCATAATCAGGGCTGAGGTGATGGCCAAAATAAAGAATCTCGGGTTTGCTTCTTTGGAAATAAGGAGAGAGAAATTCAATGGTCGCCCTTGCCCCGAGATAGCTGCCTCCGATGCCAATCATCACAAATTGCTCTGCATTGGATCGAACTTCCTGTGCCACCTCTTCAATACGATTGAATTCTGTAGTAAACGGCAGATCGAGCCAGCCGAGATAATCATTGCCAGGACATGTCCGGTTGGTCAATCGGGTGTGAACCTCTTTTAAGCTGGGTTCGATCGTTGTAATTTCATGGTCAGAAATGAACGATTTTAAAAACAGGGTATCGAGTTTTAGCATTGTTCGCATCCTTAAACATTTTGCGAGTTAACCGATAAGGCTGGCCTACCCCACAATTTTTTTGCTCCCTGAAGTGCAAGAATCACTGCCACGATAA
>CAYNUX010000284.1:0-5539 GCA_964400115.1 uncultured Cytophagia bacterium | reverse complement strand
CCAATGAAGATATGCATCGCATGGCGGGAATTGCAGACGAGGAAATTCCTCAGGAAATGTCAACATTACGAATTTCCCGTTTTCGCCTGCCATGGCTGTTGGTTGGTTTTGTCGGTGAAATTTTTTCAGCATTTATCATGCGTTCATTTGAAGCCACTATTAACCAAATCGTGGCAACCGCTTTTTTCATTCCTCTGATTATGGCTATGGGGGGAAATACAGGCATTCAGGCAAGCACCATTGTCGTACGAAGTCTTGCATTGGAAGAAGGCGGAACAACAAATCGTTGGAGCCGCTTGTGGCGTGAAATCAAGGTTGCTGGCATGAACGGGCTCATCATGGGTATTTTGATCACGTTCACGATTATCATCTTTTTTACAAAAGATCCGTTTTTCGGACTTGTTGTCGGAGCATCCATGTTTTTTGTCATGTTAAATGCCGCGATTGTAGGAGCTGTTGTACCCTATATCTTGCACAGACTTAAATATGATCCGGCAATCGCCACAGGACCGTTCATTACCACCTCCAATGATGTTTTCGGACTATTTATCTATCTCAGCTTTACAGTGGGTTATCTGCGTTGGCTGAGTTAATGGTTATGCTCTAAAGGCCATATCGATGTCTATTTTAAAATCAGAAGCGATTGTCTTATATAGCCAACGACAAGGTGAAACCAGCAAAAGATTACAGCTCTATAGCAAAGATTATGGAAAAATAGGCGTTATTGTCAAAGGGTCTCAGAGCATCAAAGCCAGGCACTGGGGGTCGCTGGAAACATTATCACATATCGAGGCAGTATTTTATTATAAATCAGGTCGCTCCCTGCATTATATCAAGCAGGCATCGATTATTCAGGCATTTCCATCTTTACATAATGAATTGGGAAAATGGGCCCTTGCTGCTATCCCTTTGGAAATCATGAACAGAACTCAAGAACCCCAAGATTCCAATCGTTATCTTTTCGATTTGCTACTAAAAACCCTTGAGGCACTGGAAGAAAATGAAAAGGGATTAAGAAACATCATTCGGGCTTTTGAACTGCAAATGGTAACAGACGCAGGGTTCAAACCCCGCCTCAATATGTGTGACAATTGCAGCAGCGAAACCGAATCTCTGTACTGGCATTTTATGATCCAACGGGGCGTTTTGCACTGCTCAAAGTGCGGAGCACTGGGAAGAGAGAGTCTGAAAATTTCGCCAGATGCCAGAAAAGCCTTGAACTGGCTCATGGCAGTGAAGATTTCTCATTCGGCAACCGTGCTATTGCCTGGCCAATTGGGCAAAGAAATCGATAATATACTCTATACATTTTTAGAAGCACATCTGGAATCAATGCATGACCTGAAATCGGTTCGTGCGCTAGAGGCAATACAAAAAAATTTGCAGCAGAACCAAAACTCAAGATAGAGGAATTCGACTATGGCAAAAAAAAGCGATACGGTAATGGATCAACTCGTTTCACTTTGCAAACGACGGGGGTTTATCTTTCCTTCCAGCGAAATTTATGGCGGCCTGGGAAGCATTTATGATTATGGCCCGATGGGCTCGGAGCTGAAACGCAACATTAAAAGCTTTTGGTGGCGATGGATGGTGCAAAAGCACCATAATATAGTTGGACTGGATTCAGCCATACTCATGCATCCAAAAATCTGGCAGGCCTCGGGACATGTGGAGAGTTTTTCTGATCCGCTCGTGGATTGCAAAAAATGTAAACATCGTTTTCGCGAAGATCTTTTAAAAGAGCCAAAGTGCCCCAATTGTGGTGGCGAACTGACTGAAGCACGACAATTCAACCTCATGTTTAAAACATTCATGGGGCCGGTAGAAGATCAATCGAATGCAATATATTTACGCCCCGAGACTGCACAGGGTATATATGTCAATTACCTCAATGTTTTGAATTCAAGCCGTCTAAAGATTCCTTTTGGAATCGCACAGATCGGCAAGGCTTTTCGCAATGAAATCACCACAGAAAATTTTATTTTTCGCATGCGAGAATTCGAACAAATGGAAATGCAATTTTTTGTCAAACCCGACACTGACAATGATTGGTTCGAAAGCTGGAAAAAAGATCGAATGCAATACTACTATGCTCTGGGTATCAAGCCGGAAAAATTGCGCTTTGAGGAACATGGCCCGGGTGAGCTCGCACACTATGCAAAAGCTGCCTTTGATATTCAATACGAGTTCCCGTTTGGCTGGAAGGAACTTGAAGGAGTGCACAATCGTACCGATTATGATTTACGACGCCATCAGGAATTTTCTGGCAAGGACCTTACTTATTTCGATGATCAGGCCCGCGAAAGATTTATCCCCTATATCGTCGAGACCTCTGCAGGCGTAGATCGAACTTTGCTTTTGATCTTATCCGATGCCTATGAAGAACAGCAACTGGAAAAAGATTCTCGTACCGTCCTCCACTTTTCACCTGCGATCGCGCCTATCAAAGCAGGAATTTTTCCACTCGTAAAAAAAGATGGCTTGCCGGAAATCGCACAAAAAATCTATGACGAACTCTATCCTCACTATCCGGTCTATTATGACGAGAGTGCTGCGGTGGGAAGACGATATCGTCGTCAGGATGAAATCGGTACGCCATTTTGCTTTACCATCGATTCCGAAACACGGGAAAATGAAACAGTGACGGTGCGGGATCGAGATACGATGAAACAGGAGCGTTTAAAAATCGCTGATCTCGTGCAGTTTTTATTCAAGAAAATTAGTGTGGAACCATATAAGGTCTGAGGGTAAAAGCCAGAGTCTTACGGGCTCTGGCTTTTTTCATTTTCGTTGTTTTGATTCTGGGGGGTAGAGCCCACCGGGTTTTCCAGGATATTTCGCAATCGGTCGAGCAAATCTTCCATGCGCTGTCTTTCCGAGCGAATACGCTCGAGTTCAGCCTCTGCGTCCTCATTGGCCCGGCGTTCATCCGTCAACTGTTCATAAACTTCCGGACTCAGCTTTGTTTGAGTCCGAATGCGTTCTTGAAGATCCGGATCGGACGCCCTTTTCTGGACATTTGGATTCAAAGCGATGCTGGTACTCACATTGACTCGCCAGCTCGGCAGATTGGGCACATGCTGCCAGGGAGTATTGAGCAAACCTCCTTGAGCATAGGTATATATTGTCTCGTCATCCCCTCCCAAAATTCGAATATCTAAAGCTGCTTTTATCAACATCCATGGGGTCAAGGCATAACCGATACCGGGAGCAACGTAAAGACTGCTCTCGCGGGTATAAGCTGTCGTCGGAGGTTTTTCCAGAAAGGCTCGACCATAGAGTTCGGCAAAAAATGTGATCTCTTGGTGCCGGCTTGAGAAGCCCAATCCAAAGATGACTTCTTTGGTATTTTCCTGGGCCGTGATTGTATCTGATTCCGAATCAGTTAACATTACGCCCAAATCATTGTGATTAAAAAGCCCCAAATTCACATTCACATTCACTCCATATTCCGGGAACATGGGTTCAAAAATAATGGAAAATAGGCCGGTTAGGCCCACCCCGATTCGACCAGCGGAATAGGGCTCTAAGGGAATATTGTAATTCTCTGCCAAAGGCAAACGGACATCTAGTTGAGCACCAAATCGCACATTGCCCTGGTCAGGTCCAAACGAACCCAGCTTTGCATGAAAGATCAGATTATCCGGCAGATTGTACCCGTTGCCATCATGATGAGTGTCTTGATAAACGATTTGTGAGAATCCTAATTGAAAATGATTTGTCAAACCATAATACAAGCCAACCCCCCCCTGAATATCCCAATAGGTAATACCCTGTGAACTACCATCTGCTCGTTCCTGTACCTCGTCTTTAAAAAAGACGCGGCTATGTGCTCCCATCATGAGCTGACCTTTTATAATCGAATAAGCAGGTTGAACATGTAATGGGCCGGAGCCTATACCCTGTATTTCAGAAAGGGACGAGGATACCAATAGGAATACAAGACAAGATGCAATAAAAAATATGCGCTTTTTCATAGAATGCCCTCAGATTTCGGTCGCAACAATATCCATAATAAAATAACAAACTCTTTTATGCAAAGCAATCATTTTCGTCATGGTTTGCACGCGAACCAATTGTTGTATGTCCTTGATAAAATCATCCTGGTGTATTTCTCGAATCAGGTTTTTCCCGGGCAGGTTTATCTAATATAGTTTAACCACTTTTTCTCTCTTTGATTGTGTTTTTGATCACAAAGCTAAATCATAACACATAATCTGGCATACGGGGAATAAAGCCTTTAGGATTCCGGTTGTACAGGTTTAAATAAGCGTTTTAAGCGTTTATAGCCTTTTGATCGTTATTCTTATCTTGGAGAACTTGTGAACCGCATTTGGATTGCACTACTCATCCTGACCAGTACTCTAGTCGCACAGCAAACAGCCAGAGTACAGGTCATTCATAACCCAGGTGATCCCACAGCTGCCGCTGTAGATGTATACTTTAGTGAAACATTACTTTCGGATGATTTCGCCTTTCGCACAGCAACTGAGGATGGCCTGGCGAGCTTTGAATTTACGCTGATCCCTGCTGAAAAGTATACCATCATGGCAAATGGTGTCCTAAACCCGTCCGGTTTCGCTGTGAACCCAGATGACAAAAACACAGGTTTTAATCTCTATGTCAAATCCATGGCAAAAGAAGAGGCGGTTGACAAGAGCAATGTCGAATTCTTTATCATGCACGGAGCGACAGACGCACCTGCGGTAGATATTGTCGTTCCTGGCATAGTCACTCTGGCGGACGATCTCGAGTATGGGAGCTTGACCGACTATGTATCTGTCGGAGCAGCCTCTTATCGTATTGACATCCAGGATCAGACAGGCTCGACCGTTGTCGCCTCCTATCAGGCAGACTTGACCGGATTGGCGAGCGGAAGTGCCGTGGTCTATGCATCGGAATTTTTTGCTCCGGCTGACAATCAAAATGGCGAGGGTTTTGCGGTTTTTGTCACCCTTGCAGACGGGACAACATTTCCCTTGCCGGTGGCTACCAGCGTATCTCGTGATGAAAGACCCGCAATCATTAAAAGTTTTGAATTATCGCAAAATTATCCAAATCCATTCAATCCGTCCACTCAAATTCAATTCAGCATTCCTGAATCAAAGTGACCCACTCTGATTCAGGAATGCAAAATTATCCAAATCCATTCAATCCGTCCACTCAAATTCAATTCAGCATTCCTGAATCAGAGTGGGTCACTTTGAGTGTATTTGACGTCATCGGACGCAAAGTGGCAGAAATTGTAAACTCTCGACTGCAAGCCGGCAGTTACAATATAGCCTTTGATGCAACGAATTTGACAAGTGGGCTCTATTACTATCGTTTACAAGCGGGATCATCTTTTCAAGACATGAAAAAAATGATGATCGTAAAATAATCTCAAAAAAAATGGAATATTTTGAATCAAAAGGGAATGGAATGCATCTAATGAGTACACTTTTGGTAATGGACGCCGCATACCAACCAAGTTCAGACAATCCACGCATTCTGTTCCCTTTAAAAACATATATTTAATAAAACCCGAGGGGTCTGTTAT
>CAYNUX010000283.1:0-5545 GCA_964400115.1 uncultured Cytophagia bacterium | reverse complement strand
GGATGTTCCAGGAATTTTTCCATTAAAATTTTATCAATAAATATTTTGGGCATTCGATCTTTTGTTGTGGTTTTTAGTGATATAACAATCTCACTCGGGTCAATCATCAGAGAGGTCGATTTCACCCCGGCAAATGGACTTAAAACGATATCCGTTTCACACTTGTAGTAATTCTCACCCTGTTCAGTTTTATATGGGATACTCAAAACAATTTTTTTCAATTTTATATCGAGAGACCTAAAAATGGTTCTGATCAATTCTTCAAATCTGTTACCGACATGTTTTCTTGCACTATTTGACTCTACCACCAGATCAAATCCAACCCCAATAGCTTGTTGAATTGTATATACAACCCTGTCAATAACAATCTCATTTTCCATTTGAATATTAAATTTATTCTCCCTGATTTTTGACAAATATTTTTCAAATTCGATAAATTCTTGTTTGAACTGTTTGGCGTCAGCTATAAACAAGTCCTTATTTAGAGGCCGGATGGTTTTTCTCGTCCCTGCGGTAGTTGAAGAACAAATTTTATATTCATTATAAATTGTTTCTTGATCGATCATATCGAGCATATAGTTGAGAGAACGTTCTGTAATATTTCTAAATTCACTCAGGGTACTTTTTGGCGATTTTAGATCATCAACAAAAGTAGTCATTACATATTCCTTGTTATTTCAATTCATTTAGAATATAGGCAAATCAATTCCCTCTATACTTGATTTTAAAGTGTAAACATTTGATTCGGCTGTCAAAAAAAACTGCTTGCGATCGGGGCCGCCAAAGGTCACGTTGGTGGCGAGTCCTTTTACATTCACGACCTGTAGCAGCTCTCCTTCCGGAGACAGAACATAAACGCCGCTGGTAAAGTCTTTACCAGCAGCCCCATAAATATGGCCCTGAATATCCAGGGCCATGCCATCGATCCCCCGGTCTGGTGAAAAGTCATAGATGATTTTATCATGTTCAAGATCGCCATTTTCCAGAACCCTGTATCGGTGCAGGCGCTGGGTCCCGCGATCCGAAACATATAAAACCCGGTTGTCGGGTGTGAGGATAATGCCATTGGGTCGCTGCAACGAGTCGATGACCATCACCACCTGGCCGGGACGATCGATTCGATAAACGCCGCTTACGGGCTGGGATTTTTCCGCAGGAGGTCCATAATAGGGATCTGTAAAATAAATGCGCCCTTTGCGGTCGATGGTCAGGTCATTGGGACCGATAAACGGGGCTCCCTGAAACGAATCAGCGAGCACGGTGATGGTACCCTCGTGCTCGAGCCTGGCAACACGTTGGCCTCCTCCCTCTCCGTGCGATTGGCACATGACCAACCTGTCCTCATGATCGATGGCCGTACCATTGGCGCGGCCACTGGGCTCGAGATGGACATTGATTTCGCCATCAGGTGCCCATCGCATGATGCGATCGTTGGGCCCGTCGGAAAAATAGAGCACTCCCTTTGAATTCACAGACGGACCTTCGGTAAAACGACACTCCTGCACCAAAACTCTGGGCTCTGTCAGGATCAATGACCTGGATTCATTTTGGCAAGAAACGATCCCCAAACCCAATAGCATGACAAACAGAGCGAATGGTTTCAAAAACACTCCTTTTCTTTGACGGGTTAATACCTATCGTGCCTGCAGGACAATCGTTGCATGCATTTCTTTTTCGCCTCTGATAAAGACCAGTTTCACCTCATCACCGGGTTGTTGCTGTTTAAGGGCATTCGAATAGTCACGCAGATTTTCAATGGGTTTGCTGTTAAATTCCACAATGACATCGCCTTTTTGCATTCCTGCCTTTTCCGCTGCTGACCCGGCAGAAACCGCGTTGATTTTCATCCCCTTGCCCTGATAACCAAAGTCAGGCATGGTACCTGTACTGGCACGGCGTTCACCTGCAGCAAGCGCCTGTCCCGGATGACCGCCAGCCTCTGGCTTGCCGGTAAAGGTCATAGGCTCGGGACGCTCTGCCAGGTAGAGCAGGGTTTCGCGGGTAAAGGTGGCCACCCGGACCAGGCCCTGGGCATCGATCTTGTCTGTCGTATCCGTAGGGCGATGATAATCGTGATGCGGACCGCTAAAAAGCTGTACAGCAGGCACGCCAGCGTCGATAAAGCTTTTCTGATCGCTCGCATCGAGATCTTGGGTGATGAGGTCGGCCTCGACACCGGTGACATATCCCACGCCCATAAAGATAAATTTCCACTCTTTGGCAGAGTTGCTATTGATGACCATGATCTTGCGGTCGCCCAGTCGCCCGACCGTATCCAGATTTAGAACCCCCATAGTTTTATCGAGTGCCCGGACAGGATTTTGAACATAATATTCAGAGCCGGCCAGGCCATTCTCCTCTGCGGTAAAAGCAATTAAAAGAATGTCGCGATCGGGTTTGAGGGTCTGAGCGAGATTCTCGGCCAGTTCTAACATCACGGCCACACCGCTGGCATTGTCATCGGCTCCGGGATGCAGTTTACCCTTGTTGCCATCCCTGACATCCGGCCAGCCATATCCCAGGTGATCGTAATGAGCACAGATAACCACGCTCTGGCCAGCGAATTCCGTTTTTGATCCTGGCAGCACAGCAATGATATTTTTCAAGGTATCGGTATTGCCTTTTGCATCCACCCCATCGATCCATTTTTGAAAAAACGTCCCGTCAGCCGCACCCGGTTCCAATCCGGCTGCCGCGAATCTGTCGGCGATATACGTTGCAGCCCTGTCAATACCCTCTGTAGCCAGGCCTCTTCCCTGCATTTGGGATTCACTCAATATCTCGACAGTTTTCAGCATCCGTTTCGCAGAAAACAGAGGCTCCAGTTTTGCCAAAGCCTCTCGTTCGGGAAAAGAGACGAGCTCTGCCCCGGGTTCGAAACGGTGCACAAGAGGCGAGTTTACCGCCGGCCACTGGCCTTTTTCGGTGTTGGTGGGTTCGGTGCCTTCAAATACCAAAGTACTGTATTTGCCATAGTGGGGCAACTTTCGCGACAATCCCATGGCAGCCTGTATGCTGTCGGTAACCAGCATAACCGCCACAGATTTAGGATTATAGGGATGTCTGACCGCTACGATGCTGCTGTGCTTGTCCAAGGGAAATGTTTTCTTTTCTAATAAAAAAGTTGACTCTTTTAATTCAGAGTCGAATGGTTTTAATCCCTGAGCAATGACCGGGGCGAACCGATTTTCGCAACCAAAAATCCATATTGCGTGGTCATTTGGCAGCGTATCGATTTCGCTGTCCAATTTTGCGACAATGGATTGATCGCTATCCTGACTCCATCGCAAGGCCAAAGAGTCATAGGCAGCACGACGTTCGCCAGCTGCAGCAGCAGGCAATACAATCAGCACTTTTTCGGCACCAAAGATAGCAGACAAGCTGGGAGGAATTTCATTGGCATGCAGGCGTCGAAAGACATTGAATTGCGGATCGACCTGAAGAGCCAGGGGTCGATCCGTTACCCGGATCGAATAATCTTGTTTTCTCTTGGTTAACGAAACATTTTGTACCGAGGTACTGTCATTATAAACGATGCCGACTGGAACCATCAAATCAAAAGGTTCCTCTTGCTGGGTTTGTTGTAAAGTAAAATGAATAATTCGGTGAGTTCCGGTCTCTTTCAGTGATGGTTCTGTCAATTGTAGTTCCGGTGCACCGGTGCGATGGATCCATTGATCAAAAAACGGTTCGAGGTTCAAATCGGACATGTCCTGAAAAATGGTCTCGATATCCTGAAAGGAGGTTTGTTTGAATTTTTGCTGATTATAGATATCTTGCCAGCACTTGACAAATTGTTCGTCGCCGAGTCGATAGCGCAGCATATCCCAAAGCATTGAGCTCTTGCCATAACCGATCGCTTCCGAGGCAGCATCATACCTGGAACCAAAATCCGACAGCGGAAAATCATTGGAGGGATTGACATAATCGGTAAATTTCTGTAAAACCGTGCGGCGATACTCTTTAGCTTGTCCTCTCTGTTCCTTGATCAGATGATCGGCCATATAAGCAGTAATCCCTTCACACCAGTTTCCCGAATCAAAATCCACGTAAACACTGTTACCCCAATAGTTATGCAGCAGTTCGTGCGGATAAGATGAATGAAGGATAAATGGAAATCTGATCACCTGTGGACCCAGTAAGGTAAATGAAGGCATGCCATACCCGGTCTCCCAAAAGTTTTCTACCAAAGCAAACTTGCTGAACGGAAAAGGACCGATGAGCTTGCGGTACATTTCGAGATATTGACCGGTGGTCTGGAGATACTTGTTGGCGAGATTATCATCCGGCGATCGCAAAAAAGCCATCACATCGATATTCCCAACCTCGAGATGGTATTCGTGAAACGGCGCTGCGATCAGATAGACCTCTTCCATCGGAAAATCACAACTCCATTGGCTTAGACGCCGTCCGGCTTTGATTGCATGCTGTACCCGTTTTCCCTGGCTCACCGCATCCCAATCGGCGGGCAGATCGACCAAAAGATCAAAGGTGACAAATTCATCGTTTATCCAGGGCAGCCAATACGTAGACCCACCCAGATAGGCACCCATCGTATCGATGAGACCAGGGGTCTGGCTAAAGCCCCGGGCATATTCCTGGGCCAGCTCTAGTATGGGGAAATAAACACGGCCCGAATACGATAATGTGACCGATTCGAGATTTCCTCCGGTCAAACGATAACGGTTTTGACGTATAGCAGCGGTATTTTCCTCCTGATCCATGCCAATATCTTTTGCCGAAATATTTGTTTCCACTGTTTCCAGCTCGATGCCGGGAGTGAGAACGTGCAGTTTGAAATCTGAAAGTAAAAGAAATTCAATCTGTTGTTGATCCTGATCAGGAAACGTTATCGTGTCCCGCACCTCTAGAAAGGCTTTATCCGGCTCCAGACGAGCCTCAATCGAGTGATGGATTGCAGATGGTTGTGCAAATACAAAGGCGTATAAACAAAAAATGGAGCCAAAGAGTAATCGCATCGTCACCTCATTGATTCAGAGCTTTTTGTTTGTTTGTATTTTTTCAGATATTTTTCATAAAGCTGGGTATGTTTGTTATTCAGATCCACACGCCGGCCTTGAATGAATTCCATTTCGATACGGGTGTCAATTTCCAACAGATCGCCATCCGTAACGAGCAGAGTTGCATGTTTACCGGGTTCAAGAGAACCCACCCTGTCATCCACGCCGAGGATTTCGGCAGGGTATAGAGTCACTGCTTTGAGTGCTTGCTCGTATGGAAGGTCGTGGGCAACCGTTGTGCCGGCCTGGAAGGCAAGATTCCGGGCAAACATAGAGGCGCCGTCTCCTGCACTCAGGCAGAATTGCACGCCGGCTTTATAGAGCCGGGCAGCGACGCTAAAAGGAGCATTCACCGGATCATCTTGTCGCATGGGCAGCCGGTGCACATCTCCCAGAATGACAGGGATTCCATGCTCTTTTAGCCGGTCTGCCGCATGAGGTGCATCATACCCGCCAACCAAAATAATGCGGATGGTTCGACCGGGCGAGAGAGAAGTCGGGTCTCGTTCACATCCGACGACATG
>CAYNUX010000282.1:0-5569 GCA_964400115.1 uncultured Cytophagia bacterium | reverse complement strand
TGTGGCAAAAGAAAAATGATCCGACTGTGGCAAAATGGCTTTTATGTACAATCCCCATAAAGTGGTTATTAAATAATTATTCAATCAGAAAAGCCATTCTTTGCGGCCTTGCGTCTTGCCGTCGTACACGATCTTGGAAATCTTTTCAGAGCCACCGGCTCCGAATAAAACTTTAATCTGTTATTCCCCAACTCAAAAACGGACAAACGATGCTGAAAAGAAAATCAATGCTGATATCCTGTATGGTAACACTCTTGATCGTTGCTGTCCCGGGCATCGGGTCTTTGAATGCAAGCCCTGAACTCAGTGCCAAACCAATCCTGATACAGAACCCTATCCGGTTTGGGATAAACAATCCGGTGAAATAGAGTATGATTAATTTCCGAGCAGTGCAGTCTCCTGCCGAAGCGCTGAAATGGCCTCCGATTCACCGGCTTGACCGTTTTCAAAGGCTGTTATCGGCGCCGAGTTGTCGACAGAGAACCTGATTGCTTCTGTGACGGGTTCCGACATGCCATGTATTGGCGTTATGGCAGAATAGAAGCGCGTATAAAGCTGCTGAACTCGAATGAATTTGTTCCGGCCTTCTGGCTGTTGTTGGAAGATGAACACTATGGCGGGTGGCCCGCGATTGGTGAAATCGATATTATGGAACACACTTGGTTTTACATTTTTTCATCGCTACCTCACTCACAAAGTGGAGGTTCTGTACGGGGCCAAATCAACACATCATCATCGGTAATTGCCATCGAGTCGATGCCGAACGCAGCCAATTGCAGGGTATCGATCTTGCCGTATTTTTTTTGCAGATCGCTCCAGGGCAATACCACCTTGCCCAGAGTGATGCGCGAGTCCACCGGAAAAATGATCAGACCCTTCTTGATGATCGGTCTGGATTGGAATTTGATATAAAATTTATTCAGGTTTGCTTTTTGTGCCAATGCTTTTAATTTGATGGCGATACGTTGTCCCTGCGGCGAAAGATCTTGCAGGGGCAAGTGATCCGTTTCGACAATCAACTCGGCAACGAGTTGTCCCTGATGCACAGAGAGCCGATGAGCTGGTATCGCCGGTTTGATTTGTGTTCGATAATCGCCCTCCAGTTGTTCGAGAACATGCGGTAACACCTCCTGCCTGCCTGCGGAAAGAACCGGCTGCATCTGAGAGGGTGTGGAGGAGGGGCTTTTGTCGTTGGTTTCCTCTTTTCGCGTCATGGGTGTTTGTGTGGCAGGACGAACAGGAGGATGAAAAGAACTCGGATCCGGCGTAAAGCTCAGCATCTGTTTCCCGACCCACAAGACCACCAGCAAAAGTAGAATCAAGCTCAAAAGAATAATGACAATTCGTGTTGTCATTCCGTTCTATCCTCAAGTCAATTTGATAGTGCACTATTTGTGGTGGTAATTTAACAATTTATTCTATTTTCCAGCTCTTTTTTTTTCTCAGATGGGCGGAGCCACAGAAGGAAATGATATCAGTATCATCGATCACTCTTTAAAAAGATAAATATCTTGTAAATGAAATCAAAATTATTTACTATACTTTAAGCAGCAATTCTGCGTGGCACCCCGCATCGAGTATTTCTATATTATAAAACGGAATGACCCCATCGTTACAGATTTCAATGTTATGAAAAAGATAAAATTCGGAGTATAAGGAGCAACAACATGGATAGACGTAGCGTACTCAAGATACTTGCTGGAACACTCGTCGGAGGAGGGGCTGCCGGTATTACCCTCACTACCGCCTTTAAACCCAAAGTTCCCGCCGCGGAAAAACCACTAAAATTGCCATACAAACCTGGGGAATCAGCATGGACGTATAGCGAACTAAATCCGCATACCACAGCCGAGTTGGCTTATCAGGCCTATAGCGAGGGGAGCTGTATGTACGCTACCTTTAACAGCATCATACTGACAAAACGAATCAGGATGTTTTGATTGAAAGCTTGTATCGATGGTATGAAAAAGCCCAACTGCCCCTGTTCCAGCCTGCGAATTCTTTGCAGGATTTCACTCCACCGACATCGGTCTCTCAATCTGTGCTGTGCCATGCTTCCAACACCAACTGGAGCAAAAGTCTTGGGTGAAAGGTGCGGCGCACTTACTGATTGATATTGCGAATATTGACTTTACAGAAAAGACTATGAAAAATAGTGCACCGCACCTGGATGTTACCAACCGTAACTGAGATACTAAAAAATTCCTTTGCCCTCTGCCTCGCCAGGGGAACTGAAAACGACTATCCGCGTATATATTCAGATAAAGGCTACAAGCTGCTTGCATTATTATATCATTTTTTATTTATTTTCGTTCACGAGTACAAAAATATAAAAATTTTTAACCCCTGTCTATTTTATCTTTTTCTCGGTCTATCCTTATTTACATCTGCATATCGGGTGTCAGCAGGGGGTAGAGGTATGTGCTCATATCGACGGAAATGATCGTGGGCATGCAGATCCTGTCGGGCACGATCACTGCGATTCGCATATCCATTTTCGCGGGGATTGGTCCCATTTGTTTGCTTCAAAACACACTTTTACAGATTTTGAACACTTGCAGCTTTTCCCCGATTTTTCTCCTCCAGATCTATCGGCCAGGCATTATCAACTGATCGATCATACCCATTTGCCTGGATTTCTCGCAAAATATACTGTGGCTTTGCGCCGCGCTCCACCGGCCTTTTCCTAAACATTATCCCAATCGAAAATTATCTACCTCGTTGATAAACTCATTCTATCGGAGACTTTATGAAATATCGTTTCCTGATGCTGATGATAGGGTTACCTGTGTCACTTTTGGCTGATGAGCCGATAAAAGTACGGTTCGACGAGCTCGCAGGAATCATAACCAACAGTGCGGATGTCCGACTCTCAGAGCACGATTTAAAAATCCGCCAGCAAGAGATTCAGCAGGAACTCAAATGGTCCAATCCCGAGCTGGAAGTGGAGCGCGAACAGCTCTCTGAACCGGGAATAGAGGACAAAGAAATGGTGATCTCCTTGGGCAAAGAAATCATGTTGCCATGGACAGGCAGCCGCCATCGAGATGTTCAAAATGACCAGAAACGACTGGCTCTGACCCCGTTGCTTGGACGCTCGTTTATGCCAGAATTTAACGAAGGGACACTCAATATCAGTTTTGCTACCGTGCCCGGAACTTCATTGCAGGAATCGGATTATCTCGGGCAGATCGCTGAAAAACAACTCATAACAGTTCCCGGTGTGGTCACGGTGAGCCAGCGTACCGGCCGTACTGAAATGGATGAGCATTCGCTCGGCTCTCATGCGGCCGAAATCGAGGTGGACCTCGATCTGAAGGGAATAAACCGGGATAAAGTAATAGAAAATATCCGCAACAGGTTATCCATGATTCCGGGTACGGTTTTTGTCATAGGCCAGCCCATCAGCCACCGCATCGATCATATGCTCTCGGGCACGCGGGCCAACATTGCGGTCAAGCTGTTTGGCAGCGACCTCTATCAACTGCGGCGCACAGCTGACCGAATTCGGGAGGTCATGAGTGAGGTAGAGGGCATTGCCGATCTTAGCGTGGATCTGCAGACCGATATTCCGCAGGTGAGGATCCGTGCCAATCGCGAGAAAATGTCGGTCTATGGCCTGACCATGGCCGACGTGGATGAAATGGTCGATACCGCTTTTCTGGGCGCTCCGGTGTCGCAGGTGTATGAAGGCCAGAATCAGTTCGATATGATCGTCCGCTATGACGAACCGTACCGTGATCACCTGGATGCCGTGCGACGCAGCCTTGTGGATACCCCCATCGGGGTGCGGGTACCTCTGGAAAGGGTCATGGATATTCAGGTGGCCAGGGGACCCAATTATATCAGCCGCGAAAATGTGCAGCGCAAGATTGTGGTGCAGGCCAATGTGCAGGATCGCGATCTGGGTAGTGTGATCGATGATATCCGCGCCGAGATCGCGGGCATCGAGCTTCCGGAAGGCTATTATGTGCAATTCGGCGGCCAGTTCGAAAGCGAGCAAGAGGCCAGACAGGTGATCACCTGGCTGAGCTTGCTGTCGATCTTGTTGATCTTTTTGGCGCTCTATCTCGAATTCAAGAATCTCCGTCTTCCTATGATGATCATGATGGCGCTTCCGTTCGCCCTGATCGGCGGGATCCTGGCGATTTTGGTCACCGATGGTATTCTGACCATCGCTTCGCTGGTGGGATTCATTACGCTGTTCGGTGTAGCCATCCGCAACGGTATTATTATGGTCTCGCATTATGGCCATTTGCAAAACCAAGGGCATTCTGTCTCTGAGGCAGTACGGCAGGGCTCGCTGGATCGACTGAGTCCGGTGATGATGACTGGTCTGACCACCGGCCTGGCCCTGACGCCGCTGGCCTTTGCCGCCAACAAGCCCGGAAACGAGATCCAGGCGCCGCTGGCCATCGTCATCCTCGGCGGTCTGATCACCTCGACTTTGCTGACGCTGGTGGTGTTGCCGGTGGTATACGAGTGGGTGGAAAAGAGAAAGGAAGCAAGAATTTGATATCCTGTTGATGATGTTTACCTGGATTGCTGACAGGAACCGCGAATAGACGCGAATGAACACAAATTGCGAAATGTATGCACATCGTGTTTGTTCGCGTTCATTCGCGTTTAGGTTTTTTCCCAGATACTTTGTTAAATTATGCAGTTACAAACTTACTTTTTTGGCAACGCCCGGGTAGAGCCGGTGGTGATACCGCCGTCTACGAGCAGGCATTGTCCGGTCACATATTCGCTGGCTTTGGATGCCAAAAAGACCACTGCGCCGTCCAGGTCTTTGGGTTGACCAGGCCGGTTCATGGGGATGCGGTCTGTGAGGTATTCAACCCATTCTTTGTTTTCATAAAGCATTTTGTTTTGAAACGTCTTGAACCATCCGGGGGCCAGACAGTTGACCGTGATGCCGTGTTCGCCCAATTCATCCGCCAGACTCATAGTGAGCTGTTTCGTGCCACCGCGGCTGGCGCAATAGGGGGCGAGGCCGGCATAACCGAACACCGAGGTCACCGAGCCGATATTGATGATGCGGCCATATCCTTTGGGAATCATGTGTTGGGCCACCGCCTGAGTGACAAAAAAGGTTCCTTTGAGATTGGTGTCCAGCACCGTATCCCAATCGTCCCAGGTGATCTCTGCCAAAGGCTTGCGGACATTGCATCCGGCGTTATTGACCAGGATATCGATTTTGCCATAGTGGTCGATGACTGTTCTCGTCATCGCCTGGATGCTGTCCTGATCGCGAACGTCGAGTTGTACGGCCAGGGCTTTTCGTCCCAGATCCTCGATTTCTTTTTTATAGTCTGTCAGCGAGTCTATATCGCGGCTGGTGATGACCAGGTCGGCGCCGTGTTTGGCCAGAGCGCGTCCCATGTACTGTCCCAGCCCGCGGCTGGTGCCGGTGATCAGTGCTACATGTCCGGATAGATCAAAAAAATTTTCAACCATAATATCCTCCTTAATTGATAATTTGTCATGTTAATAAAAGAGTAAAGACCTTTGTTTAAATTCTCAATTCACCATTTTCTATTTATCCAGAATCAAGCATCTAGCATCA
>CAYNUX010000281.1:0-5585 GCA_964400115.1 uncultured Cytophagia bacterium | reverse complement strand
AGGAAAAACCTTGGTCTCATGCTGAACAGGTTGATTGTCAGAAAAGTGATCTTGCAGTTCTATGGTGTTTAATCCATTTTGCATGAGAATTCCATGTTTGGTTGAGTCTGTCTTAATACCATATTGACGTTCGCCACCACTTGATGGCTTTTTATCTCTGAAATAGTTGTGGGATGATAACAAATTCTGTAACGTGAATGGATAGGCCCTACTTTTACCGGGTCGGTTTGACTGAACAAAACAACCAGGGGGATTCCCAGCCAATCCGCCAGATGCATGATACCGTTATCATTGCAGATCAAACACTGACAGGAGCCGAGAACCTGTCCTAATTCCCTTAACGTGAATCGCCCGGTCAAATCCTGAATATTTTCAATTCGAGCATATTTCATGATTTGGGCGTTTATGTGTTTTTCCTTGTCCGAACCAAGCACAATGATATGATATCCTTGCTGTCCGAGGATACTTGCGACCTCAGCAAAAGCCCTGGCAGGGTACTTTTTTGCATCGCGGTTACCTCCGGCATGTATGCCAATAACCGGCATAAATTTGGTTTTGGGTTTGATCCAACTTTGAGTCTCGTGCGAGGATGACAAATTCACTAAAGGGAACAGGTTCCTTTTTGTCTCGGATGCAGACGTTCCTAATAATCTGAGATTATTCTCTACCTGGTTTTTTTTAGCATCCAATGCTATTGTTTTATTAAAGACGAATTTATAATCGACATTTGTTTTTTTGTCTTTGGGGTGCTCGTGCCGAATTTTCATCAGAGCTCCGCTCGCTATTGCGATCAATGTTTGAAAAAGTGTATTAGAGGGATAGGTGGCAACAAGTATTTCAGGGGAAAATTTTCTTATGCGGCACCAGATTCGGAACAATGACAAAAGATTGGTTTTTGACACCGGATAGCTGATGATTGTCGAAATGTTTGCCATAGCGAAAATATCTTGACTGGATTTTCGACAGATCACTGCGACCTGTGCCTTGTTTTGTTGTAATCTGTGAATGAGAGGCAGACTCATGATCGCATCGCCAATCCCTGAAGCCGCAAGAATAACGATTCTGGTTTGACTTTTGGGACCTGTGGATTTTTTATTCCAAAATTTCAGCAGGGTAAGGGCTGCAAGATGTTTGATTTTGGCCCTGCACAGGATCTTGGTGTTTATCATGGTGCAAAAGTTTCTCAAATAAATGACCGGCTCTGTGAAAATTGTTTTCATATCCATGCTGGCATTCTGCATATTGGCGAGCCATTATCCCCATTGTTTTTCTTTGTTCAGGATGATTGACTAAATAGCGCACATCCTGAAATAAGGATGTTGCACTTTGGGAACATTTCCCCAATTTGTGTTTTGTGATGATCCCGCCAGGATTTGTGAACAGTGAAACCGTGACGGTTTCACGGAGCCAGGCCTGAATGAATATATTGGGGAATCCTTCCAGCTCTTTGTCGCTTGTATTCACCAGCAGGATGGCTTTTTCAAAAAGAGATTCGATCTCTTGCGCCGAAAGATCATTTGCTATGGTTAAATTTGGAATATCGCGGCTTTTTCTCAAGATGGCCTGAACCTTTTCTCCCCTACCATTTCCCAGCACCATGTGAAATTGACATTCAAGGGTTGCGGATTCTTTTGCCAGGTCGAGGAACAATTCTCCATTTTTTCCATCGCGATAATTGGCAACCCATACCACAAGATTGGCTGCGGATTTTCGAATCGCCCTCCTGACCGGAAAATGCATGGAAGGAATGATGGCCGATGCTGTATTCAGCCTGCATTTTTTTTTCTGATCTGTATGTTGAAAAATCAACAACTCTGCCGATTTGAGGGTTTCTTGCATTCTGAGATCAGACCAAAGTGCATAAGGAGTAAGGAGGATCTTGATTGGCCATCTTTTCGATCCACTCCACAATTTTCGCAAGCGATAATGCTTTTGAGTGTCGCTATCCGAGGAAACTCCAAAGACCAGAGGGATAGTATGTTTTTTGGCATATTTTTGAATGATTCCATTTTCTTGTAAACTGCTTTTCCCGCGCAAATAAATAATGGATGGCTGTATAGCCTGCAGATGTTTGGTGATTTGCTTTTGTGGTATATTCCAGGCCGACGCCCCATGAGGATAATAGATGAGATCTTTGGTCGGCTCCGGGACCTTGTTTCGTAAGGTCGGGCAAAGAAAAACCACTCTAAAGTCCGATTCTTTTAATGCATTTGCCAGAAAGCAGGTTTGCCATTCGACACCTCCCACTCTTTCCGAAATATGAAAACTCGAGGCAATACAAATGGTAGGTTTTTGATTTTTCACGAGTGCACCATCGCTACAAGTCGAGCTGAAATTTTTTCAATATCGAATGTTTGTTGTGCAAAATGATATGCCCGATTTCCAGCTTTATGACGTCGTATCTTGTCATGAGCATAGTTGATAATAGAGTGTTTCCATTCTTCAAAACTCTCTGCAACGGCACCGAGCTGATATCGTGTTATCCAATCCTCGGGCTGATGTCCGAGACTTATCGTCGGAAGCCCATGTAAACAAGCCTGGATAAATGTGTTGGCAATCCCTTCGTATTCGGAAGAAAGACAAAAAAGATCAGACGAGGCCAATAATTCATTGGTTTGTTGTAATGAAATACCGCCAAGATAACTGAAATTTTTTCGAGTCTTTTCAAGGGTTTCAATTTCGGAAATGATTTCACGATTGTGCGCATGTCCGGCCATGACAAAATCAACATTTCCGGGGCATTCTTTGACCAGTCTTAGAAACAGTTGAGGGCGTTTTACAGGTGTCAGATTTGCCAACCAGACGATCCTGGGCTTTGGATTGTTTTTCTGAATCTGTCGCGGTACCGGATGCCCCGAATGAAAAAGAACCGATCTACATTTGAAATTTTGCCATAGCCTTTTTTGTTGCAAAGTGGTTTGAGCCAGTATCAGGTCTGCCTTTGATAAAGTCGTTTCTATGATCTTATCACTATACCAGGATTCAAGAATAGTCGGTATGGATGTCAGTTGCCCCCTTTTTTTGGCTATGGTATGATACAAGTATTTGAATCTTTCTCCGCTTTGATCGGAATTGCTGGCCCATACGAATTTCGCACCGGTCTGACTTGCGATGTTTAAGGCCAGTCTCGTCTCTGGTAATTTTCCTCTTTGATAGACCACTTGGGGCTCAAAATCAGAGATTTTTGCAATAATTTTTTTATTTGATGCTCTCAATAAACGGGATGACAGCCTCTTTGCAGGGGGTACAGTCAAAAAACGAATAAGAGAATTCCTGTTGAACTCTCGGGCCGCTGTCAATACGACCATCACCTCATATCCTTTTTGAGCCAACGTTTCAGCCAGGTAATAAATTTGAACCCCGGATCCACAGATGTGTTTTTCGTCTCCCTCCGGCCAGGTCTCTGTAATAAAGCAAAATCTCAATCGTTTTCTTTCTTAACGTTTGTTTGCCATGAGCACGATATGTCTAACCATTAAATTTTCCCACAGACCAAGATTTCGCAATGTTGAGGGTTTTCGTCCCAGAATACGATTCAGGCGGTTTAATCCGAATGTCATCGTTGCATGATTCGAGCATTTAATTTCCAGGTTATTGCGTTGCAAAAGTTCGGTCAAGGTGCGTACGGTGAAAAATCTCACATGATATCCTTCATCAAAAGGCGGTTCACCTCTGAAAAAGACTCGGCAGCGTTTATTCAGAGCTGCAATATTGGGAGTAGATAAGAGCAAAAATCCTCCTGGCTTGAGAATTCGTGAAATTTGTTCCAGGAGGTGTTCTGCATTCCAAATGTGTTCAATGACATCCAGCAAAAGTATACCATCAAATTGATGTTCTCTAAGGTTGGGCAACGGATCATTCAGATCATGGTGAATGCCAGAAATGCCCAGCTCTCTGGCTCTTTTGACGTTATCCCGATCATGATCGATGAGGGTTACCCAAGCTCCGCGACTTTTTACCAGACGAGCCATTTCTGATGCCCCTCCCCCCAGATCGAGTATTTCATTGTTTGTCAAGATTTCAGGAATGAGAGGAATGGTCCATTGGTACCATGGGCGATTATGGTTTTCTATCCGCACGAGATCCTTGTCATTGAATGTAAATTTTGGGCAGTGTGTTTGATTAGATAAGATGACTGGACAGCCAAACGACCCTGCTGCCCCAATTTTTGTCTAATGCTATGATTTTGCAATAAATAAGATATTTTTGTCACGAGATCGTCTTGATCTGTGGCCACAAAACCACCTTGTGTTTTTTTGACGAGCTCGGCTGCTCCGCCAGAGTCAGAAAATACTATTACAGGACATTCCAGATACATGGCCTCCAAAAGCACCAGTGAAAAGCTTTCGAATTTACTCGTTAAAACAAAAACATCGAATTGTTTGATATAGGGCTCGAGATGTTGTGTAGCATCGATGAGACTGACTTGTTCAGAAAGGCCCATTTCGCCGATCATTGTCCGAATTCGTTGTTTCTCTTCTCCATCGCCAATCAGATAAAGCCGGTCAGCTTTTTGCTGACGATAAAGCTCTGAAAATGCGAAAACCAACTTTTCGATTTGTTTGATCGGCCGAAAGGAGGCTATGCATCCAATAACTCTATCTTGTTGGCCATAAAGAGGTGCGGAAATATTTTTGAATCGGCGAGTGTCGATACCCAGTGCACATGTTTGAATGTTTTTTTCGGGAATTCGATAGGTTTTTATAGCAAAATTTCGATAACAGTCGCTGGGCGCAAATACTTTATGGCAATGCCGTAATGCAAATTGCAGCCATTGTTTCTTTAATCGTCTTGTAATGCCGGAAAATCGCGGTTTTTGTTTATGTGTGATTGTTTTTTTTATGGCCGTTAACGTCGGACTTGAAAGAACTCTGGCTCCATGGACAAAATAGAATGTTTGGCGGTTCGATATCAGAGCCAGAAATAATAGCTGCGGATAAAAGCCATGAAAGAGTATTCGATCTGCACGATGGAAAAGCTTTATCAATCGAACTGTCCTCCGAGGAGACCAGCGACGCGGAGCCTGAATTTTTTGCAATTGTGGATAGTGATCAACCAGTGGTCCTTTTAGTTTTTGATAGAGCACCAAGGGTGGGCTATCCGGATAGAGCTTGATTTGACTGTATGCGAGTTGATGGGCAAAGATTTCTGCGCCTCCCAAATCTCCGGATCCGATGATATGGATAAAACTATTGTGATGCACGAAATCGATCTGCTGCCTCGGACAGGGTGACAAATTGAGTACCCAATTGTTGCATGTAGTGTAGAATTGAATCCAGCCGACTGTGTAAAAGCTCGACCTGAACTGTGGACTCTGAATAAGGAGAACATCTCAAAGAAAACTCGACACTATGAAACATGATGTTAAAATAGAGATTACCTTTGCCCGCATTTTTTTTGATCATTCTCTGAATGAGATTTTTCATCTCTTTGACGGTTGAAAATGTGGGCCGCAACCAGACCGATCTGAAAAAGCGTTCCATTCTTAAATGTTTTCTGATAATTCCCCAGAGCAGGGGATGGTCAGGAACGGACTTGGAAAGAGTCGGAAAACGTTCCCAGAGTCTGTTCCCAATTGATAAAGG
>CAYNUX010000280.1:0-5596 GCA_964400115.1 uncultured Cytophagia bacterium | reverse complement strand
GGCATCCGCGGGGTACTGGACTTACGAAAGACATGGCAAGGATTTGATGCGATGGTCGACGGTTCCATACCGCCCGCATCGGGTCTCTCATCTTCCTCGGCTCTGGTTGTAGCTTCTGCACTGGCACTCGTGCATTGTAATGCTGTTGATTTGGATCCCATCGATCTCGCTCAGCGCCTGGCGGAAAGTGAGAAATTTGTCGGCACAGCCGGCGGAGGAATGGATCAAACCATCTCTTTGAATGGCCTTGCAAATCATGCGGTAAAAATAAACTTTTACCCTCTGACCATCCAGCCGGTACAATTGCCCGCTTTTCTCTCGATCGTGGTTTGCAACTCGATGATTAATGCACCCAAGACAGAACACGCTATGATAGAATATAATCGCAGGCCAACGGAATGTCAAATAGCGACCCGGATCCTGGCCGTTCATTTTTCCAAACTCCTTGATCGCCCAGTGGAGGCTACTCGGCTGGCTGATTTGGATCCCCAAAAGTTGCAAATCTCTCAAAAAGAACACACCCGAATGTGTAAAGAGGTTTTACAACCAGAGATCATGTCGCTCGATCATATCCGGTCAAAGACAGGGTTTTCCAGTGATGAACTGTTTCAGCGGTATCCGCTTTTACAATCCTATGCTGACATTCTGAACCTGGAAGGATTTCCTCTGGCCGCTCGAGTACGACATGTTTACTCTGAAGCGCTGCGCGTAGAGTCTGCACTTGACGTTCTGATCGATAATGACAGCCATTGTTTTGGCACTCTCATGAATGAATCACACGCTTCATGCCGGGATGATTATGGGATCAGTACACCAGAAATCGATACCCTGGTACAAATCGCTCGCGATGCAGGAGCATTCGGTGCGAGACTGACCGGTGCAGGATTTGGAGGATGTACGGTAAATCTGGTTGCAACAGAACATTTGCCAGCTTTTACCGATCGAATATGGCAAGAGTATTATCTCGATTATCTTGTAAAAAATCGACCCGACATTGATTTAAAAAGGTTGAACGTTAAAGACGTGATCATTACGACAAAGCCAGCATCAGGCGCAAATGTATTTACTCTCCAAGAGTCAAACTAATAGAAGCAATGATCGGTTCTGCATGCAACCGTCCGTTTTCGATAAATATTTTATTGCAATCACGTCCTGCAACAGGTGATCCTGCAACATAAAGGCCTTTGACATTGGTTTCAAAACTATCGGGATCGTGTTCGGGTACAAGCGTTTCAGGATCAATGTTTACCCCTGCCTGTTGCAATAGATCCGGATTGGGATGATATCCTGTCATTGCCAATACAGCATCATTTTCGATTTCGAACAAACGAGTATCGGTTTTCAAGGTAACCGTTTTTTTAGAAATCCTTACGACACGGGTTTCGAAATAAGCTCGAATAGATCCCTCTTTGATCCGATTTTCGATATCCGGAAGTAACCAGTATTTAACCTTGCTGGAAAATGATGTATCCTTGTGAACCAGAGATACATGACCCCCGGCACGAAAAATCTCCAGTGCAGCTTCAATAGCGGAATTTCTACCCCCAACAATCACTACATTTTGTCCAAAATACATATGCGGCTCTTTATAATAATGGCTGACTTTGGATAATTTTTCTCCTTTGATGCCCAGCATATTGGGTTGATCATAAAACCCGGTTGCAACGATAACTGTTTTTGAAAAGAGATCCTGGTCCTCCAACCCAACGCGAAACAAAGCCCCCATATTTTCGATAGCTTTGACAGGGGTGTAAAACTGGATATTCAGATCAAAATGCTCTGCAACTCTGCGATAATAGTTACAGATCTCTTGTCTTGTGGGCTTGGGGGATTGACTGACAAAAGGTACATTTCCGATTTCCAATTGTCTGGCAGTTGAAAAAAAGGATCCATTCGTGGGACCGTTAAAAACAGAGTTTACCAAAACACCTTTTTCCAAAACGACATATGACAATCCCTGCTGTGCAGCTTGAATAGCGCAAGCCATGCCTACAGGCCCTGATCCAATAATGATAATATCTCTGATTGATTGCATGGTTTCCTCATCAAATTCAGTTCTATCCTTGTCAGATCTATCATTTCATCACCTGTTCGGTATGGATGAACAGGTAATTAGTATCCCAAACAGATTCGTATGAACAGATATTCCAAGAGTTTAAATCCATTGGACAATACTTTCTGCAGTACTAGAGATAATCGTACGCAGTTTCTGCTGTGCCAACGATGTATCGAGAGACACATCACGGGGACGGCGGGCAAACGCATCATGATCTTCCAGGGTTGATGGAATCAAAAGACTCTTATCATAGTTCAACGCACTGCAGAGCTCCTGACCAAAATCATAGCGATTGATTCGATTGGATCCGCCGAGATGCAAAATCCCACAAAAACTATTCAGGGCCAATTCCCATATCAAGGCTGCGAGGTTATGCACCCAGATGGGCGTACGATATTGATCAACAAACAGAGGAACTTTTTTTCCGGTGGCCAGTCGTTCTTCAATCCACATACTAAACGAAGACCCCAGTCCTGTTCCGGAGGGTCGTCCATAGACCAGGGCACATCTCGCCACCACGGCATTGTTGCATTTTTCCAGTACAAGAATTTCCGATTCTGCTTTCTGCTCTCCGTAAGCAGACAAAGGGGCAACAGTATCGTTTTCCGAATACATTCCCAAAGTTCCATTAAACACCATATCACTTGAAAAATGGATCAAGCGCGTATTATGATCGCCACACCATTGCGCAAGCATTCCCGGTACTCTTGCATTGATACGAAAGGAACCTTTTGGATCTTTTTCACAGATATCCAGATTGCTGTTGGCTGCGGAATGGATGATGATATCAGGTTTTACACGATCGAGTTCTGATATCAGATGAATTTCTTGCGTCAAATCCATTTGAATGCAGTTTGGCAATGAATGTTTTCCGCATACAGGTACGAGGTAAATATCGGGAGGACAACGAGTGAAAACATGTCCGCCGACAAATCCACTTGCACCGGTCAACAACACTTTTCTTTTTGGCTTTGTCTCTTTCAACACGATAAAAAGATTGAAATTATTCTTTGTTTTCAGTAAATTAAAAAGTACATGGAAGCGATTAATTACAAATCGCTTTTTACAAGGTAAAAATTTCAAGGGCGAAACCTAATGAAAAATATTGTATTGTTTAGCATGATTTTCATCCTTTGTTGTCAGCAGCCACCAAACAATACTGAAACTCATCTGCCGGAAACTCGGCTTGACGAACCTATGCCGGAGCCTCAATTTGTTCGTCAGGAGGGTCAAATTAAATACGGCGACACGCTGGAACGCATCTTTTTACGGCATGACATCGACCGCAAGACTGCCCTGGGGTTGATCAATGCTTTTGCCTCTGAATATGATGTAAGACGAATAAAGCCGGGTCACGAGTATAGTGTTCTCTATGATACAACATCGATTGTCCGGGGATTCGAATATCAAGCAGCAAAAGAACAGAAAATTCGCGTGCTCCAGGACTCCAGTGGTCTATATCAGTCGGAAGCAATCACCCTTCCTCTGGACACCTCCAGGGTAGCTCTCGAGGGGGTAATACATTCCACCCTTTATGATGCAATCCTTGAACGGGGTGAAAGTCCGGAATTAATTATCATGTTTAGTGATATTTTTCAATGGGATCTTGACTTTTTCACTGACCCGCGCAAAGGGGATCGCTTTAAGATTCTGTATGAAAAAATCGAGCTGGCTGATGAGATGGGGGATTTTATTCGCTATGGACGAATTTATGTGGGTCAGTACATATCTCAGGACACAACCCTGACAGCTGTTTATTTTAACAACCATCCCCAAAAGAGCGGGTATTATGATACAGAAGGACGATCATTCCAAAAGGCCTATCTAAAATCTCCCCTCAACTATCGACGCATCAGCTCGAGTTTTTCAGGAGGTCGTCGTCATCCCATTTTAAAAATCGTCAGACCTCATCATGGGGTCGATTTCGCTGCAGCTCTGGGAACCCCGGTTTCTGCGGCTGGTGACGGCGTTATCATCGATAAGGGATACAATAAAGGCTTGGGGAATTATATAAAGATCAGACACAAAAACCCTCGTCACATAACGATTTATGGTCATTTGCACGGATTTGCCAAAGGAATAAAAAACGGATCACAGGTAAAACAACGCGATGTCATCGGTTTTGTGGGCAAGACTGGCCTGGCCACCGGCCCTCATTTGCATTACGGATTTTATGACAACGGGCGGCCGATCAATCCTCTCAGGATAAAAAATGTCTCAGGAGATCCGATCCTTGATAAGAATCGGGAGAGATTTACTGCAGAGCGTCAACTATTGTTGCGTGAATTGCAAAATCACCTGCCCATAGCACATCATGAACAGATGACAAAAGTAGAATATAGCGAATAGAGGATTATAGATATAGATGTTCCCGTTCGTGCATAAATTCTCTTTCAAAATGAGCCTTTAGGGTCTCAAATGCAGTCTCTACATCATCGACCATATGAAAGAGCTTTAAATCTTTTTCACTAATCACACCCCAATCGACCATTTTTTCAAAATTGACTATAGAGTTCCAAAACTCTGAGCCATAGACTATACAACAGAGTGGTTTTGTGACTTTACGCGTCTGTAAAAGTGTGAGTAACTCAAAGAGTTCGTCCATTGTACCAAATCCACCCGGAAAAACCACCAGAGCCTTGGCCAAATAGACAAACCAGAATTTACGCATGAAAAAGTAGTGAAATTCGAAAGAAAGATTTTCAGTGATATAGGGATTCGGATATTGTTCATGGGGAATACTAATATTCATACCCACTGTTCGTCCGCCGGCTTCCAATGCGCCTCGATTAGCCGCTTCCATGATCCCGGGACCGCCACCCGAACAGACAACAAATCGCTGTTTCTTTTTCAGAGAAAGCGACCACTCTGTTAGGCGTCGGGCCAATTCACGAGCCTGTTCGTAATATTCTGCAATGTGTAGCCGGTGTTTTGCCTGATCTAATTCTTTTTTCAGATCCTGATGTGAACGTTCCGCAGAGCGTTTCTCGAGGACCTTGAGTTCATTCCTGGCCTGCTCAAGGGGAATAATTCTGGCAGAACCGTAAAAGACAACGGTATCCCGAATACTGTAATATTTGAGCCGTCGCAAAGGTTCATAGTACTCTGACAAAATACGTATTGAACGAGCATCGCTGCTCTGGAGAAATTCTTCATTCTCATAAGCTTTTGGCATTTTTTTGCCGTGGTTCTCTTTTACATCATTTGACATAAATCATCCTTTAAAGTGTCGTTTTAACCACAAACACGTTTGCCGAATCACTTTTTTCCGGTGTTCCGGAGTTTGGTAGGTGTGACCAGCGAGGGGAATTTCCATAAAATCGGCAGGCGGAAATGCAATTTCTTGCAATTTATAAAAGCCGGACACAAAAACAGGGTCATCAGCCATACCTTGTATAACCAATTTAGGAATAGTGATTTTTTTAAACAAAGAAGCGATATCATAGGTAAAAGCATCATACATAAAACTTGGCCGAATCAGCCAGCCTTCAAACTCCTGAGCCTCGTCAATATTGGGCACATCATCCAATGCCCCTAACC
>CAYNUX010000279.1:0-5601 GCA_964400115.1 uncultured Cytophagia bacterium | reverse complement strand
TCTAGTTCCAAAAGAAGTTTAGGATTTATACGATATTCCAGGCCAAAAGTGTGTCGGAGACCGATATTTTTGTTTTGATATTTATAATCGAAACCCGATTCAATTTGTCCAGTATACTGTATAAACAGCTGATTTATCAGATATTTACCAACAATCAACTTTGTGCTTCTGAGCAAAGATAACCGTGTATCCAGGGCAGGATTGTCAGTGAGATTGGACCATATCAGATTTCTTGCAAAACGCGAACTAAATCGCACATAATCGAGATTAAAAAACTGTTCCAGCTCTCTTTCAACAGGCCTGTAAAGGGGGCGGAAAAGAATATTTTCTGTGCTGATGCCGATGGCGTCAAAGGCTTTTGATTGCAACGTCTCGGTCGAATATCCCAGTGAAGCGAGGATTTGCGCTTCATTGCTACCCCAATTGGGATTATCCGAGGTGAGTTTGAAGCGAATTTTGTCCCATCGGCCGCGACCGGTCTCCTGTCGAACGATATCATCCACATTTTTTTTATACATGGTTCGATCAACGGTTTGCAGGGTCAAAATGATCTGGCTGGGAATGCCCAAAGAGTCGGTTACCATCGTACGCGCTTCACCGGTCACAACAGGAAAAATGCTGCCGTGGTCGAACTCAACCTGTCCCTGTTGTACACGAAAATTCATATCCAGATATTCCACGAAACCAGCAGTGGATCTTGCCTGTCCCTCAATCGCAAAACTTTCATCGGCGATCTGACCGGAGAAATCCACAGATCCCCAATCTTCTTCCACCTGTAAATTGACATAGACCTGGTCGAGCGCTCCGGGAAGTGTATTGACATATCGAACATCTTCTCGGGGATAGACGATCACGTTCCAGTCTATACTCTTGAGAAACTGCACCACGACATTATCATCGGCATTCTCATCTGCTTCAAAGGGATAGCGGAACTCGAACTTTTGCAGATCCACTCTTCCTCTGACCACAGGCCTTTCGATGGGACCGGCAAGCATAAACTTTTCATCCGGTTTACGTCCCATCGGACGTAAATAACCCCAGACATCGTGCTCCATAAGTCCGGTTATATTAAAGGGCACCCCTTTGTCGCCGGATTCAAGAATAAAAACTCCAAAGTTAATCCCCTGGCCGCCGACATCCATGTTTTGCAATTCACGCAAAGCCAATTGTGGTGATGTGAGCTGATTGGATATCCTGAACCATTCACCCCCCATTTTCCCTTCAAGATTGACGATATGCAGAAAGCGATGTTCAGGTTCGAAACGAATTTTACCGCTGACATCCGTCACTTTAGGTACCACAGAACCGAATTTCATCTCGACATCGGATAAATCGAGATCCGCGTTGATCAATCGCGGGCGTTTCAAGGTGCCGCGAAAACCTGCGCTGAATTGACCATTGCTCACAGGCTCTTTAAAATAATCTTCGAGGTCAGGGACGATAGCGAGAAAATTTCCTTCACCGGCTAAATTGAGCATCAGGCTGTCATTGCTGTTAAAAGGAATGAATCCGCTGCCATTGATTTCGAATGCGTCACGACGCAGCAATCTCATACGAGACAAGGCAAGACCAGGAACATCGATGATATCCGCTATGCTCTCTTTGCGACCTAAAAACAGCTCAAATTCATCAAAGCGCATTTTGAACAGCTGGCCGTCTTTGATGGCAATCACGCCGTTGATATTGGGATCCCGGCCAGATCCCTGGACATTGATATCAACAAGAGTCTGTCCGGAGACATGCCCTCTTCCGGGCGCACCCGCCTGATTCAGGGTGGCGATATCAAATCCGGCACCTTTGATCGTGAAATCCATAGAATCCTGTTGAATATCATATCTCCCATGCGCGTCCAGCAGGGTCACGTCATTGGTATTGAAATAGAGGTGGTCAAGCTCAAAGACATGCTCGAGCAATGAAAACTGTATTTCGGTTTCATAGGGCCCGTCATTAAAGCAAAACACATTTTGGAGTAAAAGATCCCCGTTTACAACAGGATTGAAAAGCATCCCGGAATATTCGATTTCTCCTGACAGCGTCCCGTAACAGCCCTCCTCCACATTGGTATTTGTCAAATCCAAAAGATTGAGCTGATTTATTGACACTTGTCCATCGATCAAATGACCCTCGGAACCTTTAGTAATGTTGATATGGGACTTTAATCTATCATCGATGTTGAAATGATTCAAGCGCCAGGTCTTTTGGTTGACCAAGAGCCCGAATTTGGCATTCAGAGGATTTTCTGATTCGGGATAAAGGATCAGGTTTCCATTGGCCCAGTACCCCTGAGTATTGACTTGACTATTGGCATTGATGTCGAACAATTTTTGAACAAACATCCCTCCTTCCCACCGATCCACGGAAACAAGAGTTTGCCACCGATCTCTATTCCCCTTGAGTGTCATTTTGGTGCGAAAGAATTTGTGCAGCTTGTTCTCAAAGGGTACTTGCCAGAGGTGGGCAGCAATCTGTTCAAAATGATCGACCTGGAGTTCAAATTCCAGGGGAAAAGTTTTCAGACGCACGCGTGCATTGATTTTAGGAGAACCGTTTTGATGGATATGGGTAAGGCTTGCGAATTGGTCTTTAAGCGCAAATGCAGCCAGCATGGGCAATGAATCTTTTGCTGCAGAGATAATGTTGATTCCCATCTGGCCATAAAGAGCTGGGTTTTTCAGTTCACCCCCGATTTCTGCTTCCAGCCATACGGGTACGCTCGAAAGAGAATCGGTTGCAATAGGACGAAAAAAACGCGACAAATCGCCTTGAATATTTAACGAGCCATCGACAAACTGATTAGAGTCAGTAAAATCGATCTTACCATGTAGCTCAATATCCTGATCAAAAGATTGAGCCTTGCTTTTAAGTTGCAAATATTTTTCTTTATACGACAAATGGGTGACAAATTCTGAGAGGTGGATATCATAGATCATTGCGTTACGCGATTTGACTTGACCGCTTATTTCGATAAGACTCGGTTCCCCTGTTACCTGCATTTCGATTTGGGATCGGCCTCTGATTGATTTTTCAGGTGAAATCCCGATGACAGGAAAAAAATTTTCCATCTTTAAATTATTGGTGCTGGCCGCAAAATCCAATAACGGGTCAAAGAGGGAACCCAGACCGCCCTCAAAGCCAACATTGGCCTTGTTCAGAATTCCCAGACCGTTTTTTACCGTCACCTGATTATTGGTAATAGCAATATGAGCGGAGAAATCCTCAAATGCAACAGAGCGCTCTTGCCAGCTGCCAGCCAGTCGGGCGATATCGATAAATCCATTAATAGCAAGCTCTGCGTTTCCGGCGCGAACAAAGGTATTATAAAATTCTAATTTTGCATTCAGGGTGCCATCAGAAAAATTTACAGGCAAAAAACCCAGTAATGGGTTGGATTTAATCACAGGATAGTCCAGGAGCTCGGTTTTGAGATACAGAGTCTTTTTATATCGCTGGATCTGTCCCTGAAGAAAGAGATTTTCTTGATTGGAATCGAACAGGCTTCCCTGTAGTTTGAAATCCATGGTGCGGACGGTACGGGCAAAGAAAAATCCTGTTATAGAATGAGCCAGGGGTAAGTGTTCATTTTGATGTTGATAATAAATTTCGCCATCGGTAATGGATACCCGTCTGAGGATGCCCAGGTTGTCAAACTGTTCCTGATAATCAATCGTAAGACTATCATGACTCTCTGCCTTTTTCGGGGGGAGTGAATGATCAGGGGGTCGATGAATGATGGTGATTTCGGGTCGTTCAAGGAGAATATCCTGAGAAATAACTTGTGGATTAAAGCCCTGGGTAAAGAGTTGCCAGAGATTATATCCTACCCGCATCTCATCGACCTGGATGATCATATCCTGATCAGAAATGGGCAAATAAACATCCATAAAATGGACATAGCCGAGGCTTAGCCGAATATGATCGATATTGCATTCAGGGCCGAGTATGGGTCGGATTTGGGAAAGCAGGAATGCTTTAAGCCGTTCATTGGGGCTGAATACACGCCAGGAATATAGAGACAGAAACGTCCCTGCCAGAGCGATTAGAACGACACTTATGACCCATTTTCTAGTCCTCAAGCCGAAAAATCCTTGTTTGTGAACGAGGTTTCGTATTTACATCTGTGGGATAATGTGCTCTATTTAGACGAAATAAAGAAGGACAAGTTCCCATAGTGAGGCAAGGAATCATAACTGCTGCATTTGTTCACTCACACTGCCATATCGTCGTTCACGTGCCTGATAATCTTCGATAGCCCGGAAAAACTGTTCATGTCTGAAATCAGGCCAAAGGGTCTCGGTGATGTAAATTTCGGTATAAGCCATTTGCCAAAGAAGAAAATTACTCAGCCTCAGTTCACCGCTTGTACGAATCAGCAGATCGGGATCGCCGATGGGTGCGGTCTCGAGACGTTGTGATATCATATTCTCGCTGATATTATTGGGATCGAGGGTGCCTTTTTTCACATCGGCTGCTATGGCCTGCATGGCTTTTGTGATTTCCTGCCGACCACTATAGCTCAACGCGAGACACACCTGCAAGCCAGTATTATCTTTCAGCCGGTTGATTGTATTCCTTATTCCCATACGTGGGGCCAACGGCAAGGCATCCAGATTGCCAATCACCCTTAGCCGAACATTTTTTTCATCGAGTTCATCGACTTCATTTTTCACAGTCGTTAACAACAGGGTCATGAGGATAGTGATCTCGGTTTTGGGCCGTTTCCAGTTCTCGCTGGAAAATGTATACAGAGTCAGTGCTGAAATTCCCAGATGCCCTGCGGCTTCGACTACAGCTCTAACTGATTCTACCCCTACTCTATGCCCGTCAGTGCGATTGAGACCACGGCTTTTTGCCCAGCGGCCGTTCCCATCCATAATAATGGCAACATGGTTGGGAACATTGCCCTGCTCTTTGATTTTCTCTATTCTTGTTGAATCCACAGTTGTATTTTTCCAAAAATTAATTTGCCATGCCATCGATATTATCAAATATTATATACCACTTTTCAGATGGTTTCACAAAAAGGCTCAATCGGCCTATGGCAAACACAAAAGTACAGAATTTAATGTAACGGCAATAAATTTTATAATCAAGAAAAAAAAGCCCCGTTAGAATTAACGGGGCATAAAGGTTCAAAAATGATTATTGTCGGAGAGTTTCGGCCTTGTCGAATGCTTCCTGTCCTTTCTCTGTGTTACCTACATTGACATAGGCCACACCCAGATTGTTCCAGACATTGGCATCGCTATCTTTGATAGAAAGCGCTTTTTCCAGATAAGGAATCGCCTGCTGGTACATGCCTTTAAGGCGAGCGGCTTCTTCCTCGGTGATGATTTCTTCCTTGCGCTCTTTTTCCACCAGGGTTCTACGATACTCATCAGCCATGGTCAAAAAGGCGTTACCGACATTGAGATTAGAGTCATAGTCATTCGGATTTTGTTCAATAACGCGTTTGAACAGACCGATAGCCTGGTCATATTCCCCATCCATAAAATAGAGTCTGGCCACATTAAAGAGTACATCCACGTCCGTAGGATTCGCTTCCAAAGCTTTTTGATATTCAGCACGGGCTTTTTCTTTTTCGCCCATATAATCATAAGCCAT
>CAYNUX010000278.1:0-5609 GCA_964400115.1 uncultured Cytophagia bacterium | reverse complement strand
GACAACCGTCCGTTTGCAAGACGGCGAAAATATTCCATTTGCCAGATTCGATCTTGCGCGTTACAGAATCCCCAGGCAAAAAAGAGATCGTGTTGTGTTTTTGCCTGGATGTAAGGCACCCCATATTGATCCCGGAAGATACGAGCACCCTCGTAAAGTGAGGAAAAAGTCAATTCCCCGGTGTATTCCGGTTTTGAGCGGTGTAACGACCATTGTCCGAATATCAGAAAAGTGAGCAAAAGGAGGATAATGATAAAAACGAGGGAAAAAAGAAAACGTTTCCAGTTCATTGCAGACCCAACTCATTCAGAGCGTATGACATCTCAGGGAATAATATTTCCATGATAGACGATTCGTGCAATACGTCGCAATCCCATTCGTGCGTCATTGTTATCAATAATATTTTTCAAATCATATTCGATGGTCATATTCGGAGTAATTGCCCATCTCAAGCCGGTATTAAGATATCCACGCCCATTGTTCATGTATTTTATTCTGTCATCATTTAACCCAAAGTCATATTCTCCGATTAACGACAAATCAGGGATGAGTTCGATATTTGCTCCCATAAAGACATTGAATCCTTTATCATTATCGCTTGTATCGAGACTATAGTTGATACCTGCATGTAACCCGATCTGTCTGATGGATTGATATCCTTTTGAAATAACACTAAAAAATCCTTTTGACTTGAACGAGAAACGGTTCAAGGGATACTGTGAGGCGTCGACATCCACGGGCTGGTTGGGGAAAGCAGGATCGCGATAATCTTCTTCGCGCCAATATTTGCCATATCCCTGAGTATCGATTCCCAAGACAATAGCTGGCATCAAAAGGTTTTCCTCGACAAGACGATATACAAAATGGACACCCGGTATTTCTTGCCATTGTATCTGATCCCCGCCAATAACATGCTCCCCGCCAAACGACACCCCAAACATCAAACGGTCTGAAATCCCGGCGGAGAGGCGCCCTAATACACTTCCTTGTTCGTAAAATCGCAAACGTACTTGCAAATCACCGGCCCGCAATATTCCGGCTGTGGGCATGTCAATTAAATCCACAGGTTTGTTCACATAAGAGTGCACATATAAAGGCGTAGGAATTTTTGATTTTTCATTTGTGCCGGTAGAACGCTTTGTGAATTGTGCAAATATTGGCTGGGCCAGCACAAAGCTTGTACATAAAAAGTAAAAAATCAGTTTCATGTTTGGGCCCTCACATATTAATTCGCCCGAAAAAGTTTTTTGTCAAAACAAATAAAAACAAAAACATGAACTAAATTAGTGCTTTTATAGTCAAAAGTCAACAGGAAATACAGGTTTGTCATTATTTTCAAAATTTTACAAAGACACTGAATCCCACGCTGACCTGAAAGATGGTACGAGATGAGGTAATAACTTTACTGCCGGGAAAAAGATAAACAATCTGTGCTTTGGTTCGTAGCAGGGTGCTTTTGCCAAAACTGGAATGGGTACCCAGGCCAACAGCTACCGCGGCTCCAGTCTCGTTGATGGCGTCTACATTCGACTGGCTAATCCCTTCAGACCAAAATCCGACCCCTGCCGAAGCAAATACAGCGGCGACCACGCCGAGATCCCGTTTTCGATATTGAGGTCGTCTGTAATAATCAGGTGCCATATCGACGACACGGAAACTGGGGCCGATCAAAAAGGAGGTTTGAATTTGTGTTTGATCCTGGTTGAAAACGAGATCGACTGTGGGTTCCAATTCTATCAGAGCAGCCGGACCCACATAGTAGCCTATGACACCCTGCATGCTCATCAGGTTACGGGTTTCTTGATCTGCACTGCTCATGTTCCTGAACGAAAAAGAACCGCCCATTTCCATGGCGCCCTGTCGCTGTGCCCATACGCTGCTAAAACCACAAAACAGGATAACCCAAAATATCCATTTGACTTTCACAACTGCTCCTCGCTTTAGTGACAATACGTCTAATCAAATATAGCAGCAAAGCGAGCAAATTGCGTTAATTGGACGAGGCCGCAAGGGATAAAAAAAAAGGGCTGAAAAATTACAGGCCCTTTTAAAACCGTGACAGGGAACGTACCTCGGGACTCGTCAGTTCCGCTATTCTTTGATCAATCATCTCGGATAGCCGTATGGACTTTCGTGCAAACCGGCTCGACTGAATAGCCTTGATTTGAACCTGATACTTGGCTTCGACCAGTTTATCGACCAAATCATCATAGACTTGCTCCCTAAACTCTATATCAGGATAGCGTTCCCAAAAATCATCAAAAACAGCAAATGCAGCGGGGAATTCACCCCAAAAAGCATACCATCGGTCAATAATCTCATCAGAGATAACCAGTTTAATATAGGGATTAATATCCCTTTCCTGATGTCGATCCACATATACAGACAAGCCATGATATTGCGCATACAGTTTGCGCAAAGCATTATATCTCGAGAGTGAATCAGGTGCCGTTTGTGCTTTTTCCTGAAAATTCCTTACATTGCGAAGCCACTCGTTTTTCTCAAAGGGCACGTCGGTAAGTTTATAACGCAAAAGCAATTTCGTCCAGGCCTCGACAGGTTTGCCATCGATGAGTCCGGGTTCATATGGAACATCCATAGCATAATTTACGGCATTATCATCGAGATCATCATGGCCTGATGACTGCAGTATTTGTACATCCACGGCATTGCCGTTATTGTCGACAAAAACGCCCAGCAGAACATTTCCTTCGATGCGGTTCAACTGGGCCGAGAGTGGATAATCGAGCTCGCGTTCGGCATTAACCCTGGGCTGTCGAACCATATTGCTGGCTCCACAGCCCAGGGTGAGCAAGATCAACACAACCAATATTTTATTTTTGCGGTAATTTATCATATCCCCCGCATCTAAAATCTGATGTTCAGAGTTCCTATCAATTTATCAAATGCTTTTTCTTCAACGGTTTTCACCATTGTCAAGTCATCAACCGTTTCAGTCTGCCAGGATCCATGAACCAATGACAGATCGAGCATCACCTGGCGCCCTAGCATCAAACCGAATCCGGCTGACATATATTCCCTATCCGGTACCATGGTAGCATATTTATAGGGTGAAGGAGAATTAAAATATCCGGCTCTGACACGACCATCGATAATCGGGATAGTAACCTCGGCACCCAACCGAATCTTTGTGACGGCCTGCAGTTCACGTCTGAGGACATTGTTAATCTCGCCTTTTGTACCGCCAACAGGAGGTTCTGTTGTAAATTCAGCCTGAGACCAATCCTGAAAATCGACAGCTCCGCTGAGCAAAACATTGATCAGCTTGACGGATCCGCCAAAAGAAAAGGCATAAGGTTCACGGTATTTATATTCAAATTCACCCGAATCAGTCAATTCTTCATAGGCATCATCATCATAAAACTCCTGATCATAATACTCTTTCTGAACCTCATTCCAACTTTCTTTTACCCGAATTTCAGTCGGCGCTGTCATGGTTGCACCGAGGCGGATATTGCCCAGTTTATACAATCCACCCAGGCGAAAGCGGGTACCGCTGAATTCTGAAGTAATGGTCTGATCATATAACCAATAATCCAGATCGGAAATGATGGTAGGGGTTTCATAAAGCGGTGTATTGTAAATATTATAAATGTCCGCTTCATCAAACAACAGATTATATTCATCATTGCCACCCAGGAAAGCGATCGTTGCGCCGAGGAAAAAGTTCTTTTGGATCTCGATGGCGCCGGACAGCACAAATTCATTCATGCTGCCATCTTCAAAGAGTGACTCTTTTTGAAAGACCGAGTCATCGATCGTGGTCGTAAAGGGAAGGCCGGTATCGTCATCGATATAAGTAGGAGCCACCCAATCCTGAAAAGCAGCATAACGGGGATTAAACCCCTCGAATTCAAGAGTGTTGTTATAGTCTCTGATTTTATTATAACCGAGTCCCAACACCAAGCTTCCTCGATAAGTGGGAATCGGGAACGAGAGTCCAATCGAATTTAACCGAGTAAACGTGTCTTTACTATCGAACTCTTGACCAAAGAATGTCGCAGTGTTTTCCAGGGCATTGTGTGAAAATCCGATATTGAGTTCTGATCGACGCATCTGTGCCAAACCGGCCGGATTCCAATACATGGCGCTATAATCATCGGCAACACCGACATACGCCCCACCCATGGCCATGGCTCTGGCCCCAACGCCCAGCTCTTGACCGGCAAAAAACATCTGTTCCTGAGCGGGGCTAGAACTCGTCAATCCTAATATCATCCCCAACAACATGACGACAGTGATCTTTTTCATGTTCGAGTCTCCTATTTTTCGTCCTGGCTCCGGCACTCTTTAGCGACGACCACTCGATTTGCGACTGCTGGAAGAAGAACTGCTCGATGAAGATCGACTGGAACCGGAGCTCGAACCGGAGCTCGAACCAGAGCTGGAACCAGACGAACGTGAACGAGAATATCCCGAGCCGCTAGAGCTGGAAGAAGAAGAGCGTGATCTGCTTGGTCGGCTGTATGACGAACCTGAGCTGGAGCTGCTTGAGCTGCTATTTCGAGACCTAGAGTTATAATCCGAACTGCTCGAAGAGCTTCTTGAAGATCGTCCCTCACTCGAAGATCGTCCTTCGCTCGAGGAGCCACTGGATCTGCGAGAAGAACGGTAATCCGAAGATCTGCGTTCGGAAGACCTGCTCTTGGGAGAAGTACGAATATATTTTTTGTCGTCGTCTCTGGAGGAATTTCTCATACGGCTATCAGACCGTGAACTGGAGCGCGGTGGTGCAGTACGTACATCTCTGGTTTGACGAGGTACGGTTCGAACATTACCATCGCGCGTTACCCGACGTGTGCCAACACTTGAACGTGTACGGTCATAAGACCCGGTTCTACCCATAGTTTCTACTCTGGGAGTCGCGGTAGCCGTACGACGCCCGTAGGCAGACTCTTGATCTGTTTTCACGTCCTTGATTATACCTGTTCGTGATCTTGAGGGTGCATTGGATGCTACACTGCGCCGCGTAAATGAACGGCGTTTATGTTCGACATAACTCACACCGGTACCATAATAGATAGGATCCCAATAATAATCGGTATAATAGCTTCGATATTGCCAGGGTCGGTAACCAAAACCCCAGCCAGAGTGCCATGAACCAAATTGAGCATGCCATCCTGTACCGTAATAAGGGCCAGGATAGCGCCAGGGATCATGAGCCCAGCCTGGTTCCCAACCCCAGAAAGGATCCCAGGAATAGCCATAGCGCCAGTAAATGGTACTGGTATGCCAGAAAGGATCCCAGCGAGGAGTATTATACCAAGGATCTATATAGCGACTATTATAATGATAGTGGATATCGACATCTCTATATCCGTCATAATTATAGTCTTCATAAACATAGTTATCGTCACGGGAATCATAATACTGCTGATCTTGTTCGTCTTCATAACGATAACCTACACCATTATCGGGCTCTCTGTCACGATCATCTCTTTCATATTCATAATCAGAATAGTAATCATCCTCATTATAAACGGGACGATCGGCAGGCGGACTGAGCTGTGTATAGCATCCCGTCATGCCAAAAGATAAAAGAGCAACGATTGCGGAAATGAGTATTAACCGTTTTGTGAGTGTCATTT
>CAYNUX010000277.1:0-5615 GCA_964400115.1 uncultured Cytophagia bacterium | reverse complement strand
TAAAATATGTAGTACCCCTAAAAATTCATCAGACTTTGTTTATATTGAATTTAATACATGTATATGGTAAAGATGGGTTATGACATAAATTTTTGACGAATGCAGCATTTCAATATCGGTTATTCTCAACTGCAATAGATCTAAACGGTTAAAAATCAAACAATCTATCAACGTGTATGGCGTTTATAAAACAATATCCGTGCCATCAAGTCTGTTTTTAGGCAGTGATAATCAATTCAAAAAGGAGAGAAAAAAGCGGTATGAAAAGAGAGATGAAAAACGCGAAACGAGGATCCCCCCTTGTCCTCGTCCCGCGAAATGGATAAAAATATAGATTTGCAAAATGATAAAGGCGTGAGTGCTTCCGGTCATTAATTCAGTTTCGATCTCGCCCATCTGGTTACGGTCCGGAAATCGATTTTTCCGCTACCCATTTTCGGGAATTCTTTAAGAACGACAAACTGCTTGGGTAGAGCAATGGAAGGGAGGTCTTTGGACATTTTTTTGAGGATCTCCCGTTCCTGAACAGGTGCAGTAACAGCTGCAACGATTTTACCCCCTTTGATAGAGTCCGGCACTTCGACAACACAGCATTCGACACCGTCGGGCAGATACTTTTCCATGATACTTTCCGTGCGAACCAGCGAGATCATTTCACCACCAATTTTGACAAAGCGTTTTAACCGGCCACGATGATAGAGATAACCATCCTCATCAAACGCGCCCATGTCACCGGTATCATACCAGCCATCTTTAATGCGTACAGAGGTCTCTTCGATATCATCAAAGTAACCTTTCATGACCAGATCGCCTTTGACGAGAATTTTGCCCTCATGGCCTTCAGGCAGTTCCTCACCGGTCTCGAGATCTGCAATTTTGACTTTAACACTGGGCAAGACCTTGCCAATGCTGCCGGGACGATTATGTTCCGGTGTGTTGACGCTGACCCCGGGGCTCGTTTCTGTGGTGCCATAGGCTTCCAAAAGGACGGTATTTTGTTGTTTCAAATAGGCCTCTCTGAGCCATTCGGGCGTTTTATCCGCTCCGGCGAGGGTGATTCTCAATGATTCAAAATCACCGGGTTTGGCTTCTCGCAGATAACCCGCAAAAAAGCTGGGCGTTCCTGCTATGATGGTGGCTTTTTCTTCGCGGATGAGTTTGGGGATTTTTTTGAATTCCAGAGGATTGGCATTGGTTACCGCACACATGCCTGTGGTCATGGGCAACCAAAAATTAGCAGTTTGACCAAAGACATGAAAGAGCGGCAGAACACACATGAAATTGTCTTTATGAGAAAATTGGTATACAATTTTCAGATCCTCTATATTACTGCCGATATTACGATGGGTCAGCTGCACCGCCTTTGGATCTTTTTCACTGCCACTGGTAAAGAGAATGACCACATTGTCATCGATATCCGATTTAGGCAAGAATTTGATAATCGCGCCTGCCGGCATTTTTGAGCGCAGTGCAGCAGCGACTTTTTCAGTCGGCCGGAGTTGCTCCATAATATCTTCGATGAACACCATACCGTTGATCAAGCGGCATCCGATTTTTTCGAGCAATGCGCGCGATGTGACAATCGTCTTGAATCCGCATTTTTGCTGCGCATATTCAGCATTTTCGGCTGCGCCAGTGGAATAGTTGATCATCACGGGTGTTTTTCCCGCAAACACGATCCCCATGGTTGCAAGGTATGAACCTGCAGAGGTCGGGATCATCACCCCGATATCGCCGTCTTTATACTTTTTGAAGCGTTTGGCCAGAATGAGGCTGGCGATAAGTGCCCGCTCATACGTGACCTCTCGATCCGTGGTTTTGTCTTTGATGGCTATTTTGTCTTTGAACTGTTTGGCTGTTCGTATAAATTCATGGTGCAATATCATGTCTGATTCTCCTGTAATGAATTCTGTTCAGTTTTCTTATATAATCATATTTTTATATAGATGCAAGGAGATTTTGCCTCATCTCCCTGATTTGCCAGATGCTCTAATTCAAGATAAATTTGCAGAATATTTTGTTATATTATGCATAAAATATCACTCTTTTAAAATAGACAAAAAATCAACGCAGAGGACGCAGAGAAACCGCAGAGTTCGCCAAGAGAATAAAGCTGCAAAAACCAAAAACCAAAAACCAAAAGCCAAAAGCCAAAAGCCCGAGTGTATCGGTCTTGGGAAAAAACCTAGGAAAAAGCTTTATGTGTAGAATTGCAATTGAATGGAACTTGTTATACCCAGCAAAGTTTTTTTTCGATTTAGTATAGGGGGTAAAGGTAGATTGTTTTGTGCCGGATTTATGGGTGAAAACTAGAGTCATTTTTGATCTAAAAACGGTAGAGACGATTATTCAAGAACATATTGGCCAGGTATTAGATGTTTTAAGAAAAACAGGAATTGAACCAGGGCTGGTCCTGGATTTCAAAGATCCAAAACTGGAAGGGAAAAGAATTGTCCTGCAAAATTATACCGCAAACAAACACTCTTGATTTGTGTTCGTTCGCGGTTTAATCAGTTTTCCGAGGAACACCTCTCAACCCGCTTTTTTTTCTTCTCCCATCCAAAAAGGCACGGTCAAAAACCACATCAGGGTGCCCACCAGCATCAATGTTTTGTGTGTAGAAAGATCGATGGTGCCGAGAAAAACCAGAAATGAGGGGCCAACCGTAAGGGCCAAACCCGCATAGGATATGATTTTCAATAGGGTTTTCATATTTTCGCTCCTTGTTGACGATTCCTTTGTACCCAAAGACTGGAAATAACATAGATAGCAGATGCCACGAACCAACCGGGCAGTCCGAGGAAAAAGATTTCCAGACCTGTGGTACGATTGAGTACGAGGGCAAAAATCAGGCTTACTATCCAGGCCAGTGCTGCGGCGATATTGACAGAGCTTCCGACATATTCAGCCCAGAAAGGTTTTAGATTCAAACGGGGAAGAACATAGACATCCATCATGATCACGGCGCCCATGGGCATGAGAACCAGTCCGTATAGCGCAACGAATCCAAGAAGTTGCATCACTAGTGCCGGAAAGCAGGCGGCAAACGTGGTGATCAAGCCCACCACCATGGTCACGCGCCATGTTTTCCAGCGCGGCCGCACAGCCTGCAGGGCCAGTCCGGCTCGATAGATCGTGGGATTGGCAGTGGTCCAGCCGGCGATCACCACACAGATCGCGCCAGCCAATCCGGCGGCATTGTAGGCAATGGGACCAGGGGCAAACTCTGTGCTGAAATTGGTCTCCAGGAGAAACAGTGAATAGAGGATCCCCGAAGCCAGCCAGGCGATATAATGGCCTACATACATGCCTGTGGCGGAAGAAAAACCATAATACCATTTTTTTGCATAGCGCAAAATCGACAGATCCGCCATTCCGATATGCATGGCCATGTTGGCAAACCAGGCAAAAAAGGTCACATGCCAAAATGTGAATTGACTTTGTCCTTCCAACGCTTTCCCGGTCCATATCTTTTCCTTGGCAACCGTCCAAAAATCGGAAACAGAGTGCACACCGAGATCCGGAAGCACTGCGATGGCGGCAGCGATAAACACCAGAATCATCCAGGGAGCCGCAAAATTAGCAAAACGAGAGACCCAGCTATAGCCAAACATGGCGACAACCGTCGTGATCGAACCGACGACAATGACTGCGGCGATCCAGCCGACACTGGTGGGCAACCAATCGGTCAGAGAGGGCATGGGGAGATTAAAGGGAATGCCCACAGCGGTCGCCGAGACGGCAATCATGGAACCGGCCAAAAAGCTGAACATGAGCCCATTGACGACATTATAGATCAAGGTCAGATTCTTGCCGCAGATTTTTTCCAGCATGTAATAGAGGGTCAGACGATACTTGACAGCAATGGGAGCACACAAAAAGGCCCAACTCAGTACGGCCAGCAAATTGCCGACCAAAAGCCCGAACAGGATTTCTTTTGCTCCGGCTCCGTGTGCCACAAAGAGGGGGCCAATGACAAATTCGGTGCCGGCTGTATGCTCGCCGGCATACATGCCGATGAAACTGCCCCAGCCTTTCCATTTCCGTTGGGGTACCGGAGTACGCTCGAATTCCTCTACCGCATCCAGCTGACTGACCAGATTCTTGCTTCTTTGCTCCATCCCGGATTCCTCTCTTGATTTCTTGTTACTCGTTTCAAGCTTGGCCCATTAAATATTGAGACCAAAATATCTACCAGACGCATAAAATGGATGACGAAATGAAAATAAAATAAAACATTGCACACGTTAGCAATAACTTGGAAATATATTAAAGATGATATGCAAATTCAAGTTCTATTTTATTGATTATTCATTTCTCCTTGTAGAACAATGATGATCAAGCCTCGCAAAAACTGCTGCTCGTTAAATAACATCCTGGCAGCTGGTTCGATTAATTCTGGACAGTTATAAAAAAGCTTTGTATCTTTAGTCTGAACCGGCTGCTAATTCTGGCTTACATAATCCATTTGCTACTGATCCGCCGGGCCAGGCTTGCAGACCGGACTCTGAACCGAAGGAGAGAAAAAGATGAATAACGGTCTGAAGCGATGGGCAAGTCTGGTTTTGGGTCTGATCACGATCTTGTGCTGCGGCTGTGCTGAAAAAAACGGCGCTCCGGCTTATAAATTATGGTATGATGAGCCTGCAAAAGAGTGGATCGAGGCCCTGCCTGTCGGTAACGGACGTCTGGGAGCCATGGTTTTTGGTTATCCGGATCGCGAGCGCATTCAGTTCAATGAAGAGAGCCTGTGGGCCGGTCAGCCCATCAACAATAACAATCCCCTGACTCTGGAAAACCTGCCGCGAATCCGCCAAATGCTGTTTGAGGGCAAAAACCAACAAGCCTTTGCCCTGGCGCAAAAGACTCTTTTAGGCACTCCTCCTGAAATACGATCATATCAAACCCTTGGTGAGCTCTTTCTTGTCGACAAAGACCATTCTTCTCTTTTCCATGAATACAAACGCGAGCTGGATCTTTCTACCGGAATTGCTTCGGTTCGCTATGACTCGGAGGGGTTGTCTGTAATCCGGCAAGTATTTAGCTCGACTCTGGATAATCTGCTCGTCGTTCATCTCAAAACAGAGGGCGGTGAAGGCTGGTCAGGGTCGATCGTTTTGACCCGTGAACGCGATGCCCGTGTGCATGTCGTCAGCGATAACCGTCTGCTCATGCAGGGACAGATCATCGATGATCCTGATCCCGAAAAAGGTCCGGGTGGCGCGCATATGCGATTCGCCTCGCTGTTGGATGTGCAAATTACGGACGGTACCCTCTCCTCTGCAGAAGATGTGCTGATCCTGGAAAATGTCTCCGAAGCGCTAATCCTGCTCACCGCAGCCACCGATTATGACCTAAACCGGCTCGATTTTGACCGCTCTGTTGATCCTGTTCAACAGTGCAACGATATTCTCGATGCAGCAAAAGGATCATCTTTTGAAGCGCTGGTTTCCCGGCATTTAAAGGACCACAAAACCCTTTTTAACCGGGTTCAATTCGAACTGGGACCAGATACCCTCGATTATCTGCCGACCGATGAACGGCTGGAACGCGTCAAGGAGGGTGCGAATGATCCCGGTCTCGTCACAACCTATTTTCAATATGGCCGTTACCTG
>CAYNUX010000276.1:0-5633 GCA_964400115.1 uncultured Cytophagia bacterium | reverse complement strand
CGATGCCCGCCTCAAAACGGTCCAATATTTCATATTCATGAAACGCTTTGCGATTCACTATTTTTTGACTATTTTTAGTCTGCTTTTCTGTCATAAGATTTACACTCGTTCGATTTTTATTAAACTCAAAAGTACAACCTATTTGATGAAAAATCAAGAAAAAGCTCTTTGAAAAATCCCAAAAATCAGGTTAACAGCTTTTTTCTTCTTGATTTTTTATAAAGAGGTTACTATATTTAAAAGATATGCAATGCCGAAGTGGTGAAACTGGTAGACGCGCACGGTTCAGGGCCGTGTGGGCATTTGTCCGTGGGGGTTCGACTCCCCCCTTCGGCACATAAAAAGGCCTGATCAATATTCTGATCAGGCCTTTTTTATGGCGTTATTTGGAAAAATGTTTATCATTCGAATTCATTAATGGTCTTGGCCATTTCAAGATCCTTTTCAGTAATCCCTCCCTCGCTATGAGTGGTCAAGATAATCTTGACTTTATTCCACCCGTGGATCAAGATATCAGGATGATGATCAGCTTTTTCGGCTTCATTTCCTATCTGATTGACAAAATCCAGGGCTCCTCTAAAATCGTCGAGTTCAAATTCCCGTGTGATTGCTTTCCCGTCTATATGCCATTCGGGGATTTGGTGCATTTTTTCTCTCAAAATATTTTGATCCAGGGCTGCCATACGGCTCTCCTTTCCATTGATTGCAAGAAATTATATACACTAAAACAACTCGATCAGGGATTTACTTCCGACTATCATTACTGCCTCTGACAAAGCCACCCCGATGCCCGCAGATATGACAAGGATCTGTACCCATAGGCTGATAGCAAATCTTACACAATTTTCCTGGTGAACGCAGACTGACAACCCATTTTAATGAGCTTTTTACAGAGCCCTGAATCATGGTAATGAAAAACAAAACACCCAGCACATAGAGTCCGGCAGCTACCGGATAAATCACTTGGACTCCAAAAGTGTCTGCGATTCCCCCAAAAAAATACCCTGAACTCAGCATTCCAATATCAAAAACAGAATAGTAGACGCTAAATACAGCACCACGGTTTTCGAACGTTGTGTTATCAGCCACAAAAGCGGTAAGTGTGGGTTGTTGAGAGCCATAACCGAGTCCGTATAAAAGCGCAGCCAATACCAACATCCACAGTGCAGTGGTCAGACTCAGAACAACAATAGAAAGGCTGAGCAAAGTGGTCGCTATAAAGATGACAATCCCTCTGCCATATCGGTCAGCTGTTTTGCCTGCCAGGATGCGGATCAACAGCACTGAAAACGAAAAGACCAAAAAAAAGACTCCGGCATCGACCAGAGGTGCTTTGACTTGCAAAAATACCGGCAAAAAATTAACGATTCCGCCTTGAACGAGTGAAACGATAAAAACGAACAAACAAGGAACCAACAGATACCTTTTTTTAAGAGCTTGTTTCCAGGCACCTTTAGATGCGGCAGCGTGAGGTTCATTCTGTTTTTGAATGATCAGAACCATTAGGATTGCAAGGGATGCCAGAATCAAAGCAAGCAAGAAAACTGTATCGATTGAGAATGATTTATACAATTTACTTGCCGCATACGGTCCCAACCCAAAGCCGACATAATTGGCAACTCCGACGACTCCCATGACATGACCCCGATTGGCAAAGGTAGTTACATCAGAGATCAAAACAATAGAAGCGGTCGTAAACGCCGCAATGCCCGTGCCGTGAAAAAAGCGTACAATCATCAATTGAGGGATATTTTGAGCCAACAAATAGCAGCCTGTTGTAACGGCTAATATCAAGGTGCCAAACATCAGAGTCCATTTTCGTCCTTTACGGTTCAACATCCAGCTCACAAGAGGTCTAAAGGCCAATACTCCAATCGGAAAACTGCTCATCACAGCACCCACCTGCAAATTCGAGGCCCCCATAGATTTTAAATACAAGGGTAAAACCGGGAAAAAGGAGGTAAAGCTGGAAAACACAAAAAGGGTAGCCGCAAAGAGTCCGATCAACGTGCGTTTATGTTGATTGGGCATCCGTTTATCCTAAAAAAAAGATCGATCAATTATTGGTTTCAAGGTACGAAATATATGGAGCTTGCGCAAAGAAAATTCATGAAAAGCCAGCACTGAATGGAGAGGATAGTCGAAAGCAAGAACACACCATGAATAAAAGCAGACAATGCCAGCAATAATATCCAACAGTATATCACTGGCACTCTGATCAGAGGAGCTCTTGTTGTCTCAAAAGTGTAATGAGCCTGAGATTCGGTGACTATCGCCCAGCTCGTGCGGAACAAAGGCATAGTCGAGCGTCAGCCATTTAAAAGAGATTCCAGCCCCAGCTGTCATCTCACCATCATAGTACCCCGCACGGAGCGCCAATGTGTGAAAAAATCTGACTTCTGCACCGATATGGCGTTCATCGTATCGGCCAAACTCTTTATCATAAGACAGGGTGACCCGGCTCTTGAAATTGGCCAAATAATGAGAGGCGGCCATACCGGTCATGATATTCATTTCCATCTGGTCTTGATGACTGGATTCGGTATTCCAGCTAATACTCGAGCTCGTCAAATCCCTGAACGAGGCCCCCACGCCTATCCATGATCTGGGCTCGTTTTTGATCAACGTATAACTGGTGATCCGCAATAGGGCTCCAACATCGATACCCTGTCCGCTGCCGGTTTTATCATCCAATTTTTGTTGGATATATTTCCCGGTCACTCCTAGAGAAAGCTCAAACGGAATAATTTTAGGATCGAATTCATCACCCATCACAAGGTCAAAATATCTGGTATGTGCCATAGTAACTAAAAATGCATCTTCATTATCCTGGAAATACCCTTCGGCTTTTCCGGTACTTCGATATTCTGATTGGGTCAGGCGATCGTAACGTGAACCCTGGAGTTCTCCATAACGGGGAATCTCGTCAATACCAAGCCTTATCCACCCCAACGTAAGAGAAAGGTTATGTTCCAAACCCACCACAGCATGAGCGGAATTGTAATGAGCGAGTCCATCAAAAATAGGCACATGTTCGAACTGTAATGCAACAGCCGAACCATACGGCCCACCGGCAGGATTCCAATAAGCGGAACTGGCGTCATTTGCCAGTCCGGTAAAAGCACCGCCCATAGCCAGAGCTCTTGCGCCCACCCCGATGCGAAGAAAATCAGCAGTATATTCTCCGGCGAGAACGGGTTGGGTCAGCAAGATCAGCAATAAAATTACCCAAAATATAGATTTTATCATTTTATACCTCATCATTCGAATTATTGCAGTTTGGCCATCTTTTCGATGCGTTCGAATTTTTTATCTTGATGCCGGGCAGTGAATTTCAAATAATAGACACCGTTTGCAATTTCATTACCCTCTTCATCGAGACCATCCCACTCGTATTCATAATATCCGGTAATTTCATATAACTCTATGCTTCGTATGAGCCGTCCGGAAACGGTATATATCGCAAGGGTGACCTGTTTGGCGACTTTAGTCAACGTGAAAGCGATCACTGTCTCATCGATAAATGGGTTGGGATGATTGGCAAGAGCTACCAAAGCAAACTCGGAAGCGACAGAAAATTGCACCTCTTGTTCGGCAGCATTACCATTAATATCCACAGCTTTCACTCCAAGAGTATGGGATTCCATCGTCAATTCCGGAGAAAATGTAACGGTTACTCGCTTCCGGGAGCCGGGTTCCTGATAAATAGTCACTTCTTGATCCAAGATCTGGAAATTGTCCAAGTAAAGGCGGATGGGATCCAAGCCGATATCGAATCCGCTTTCATCTTCAAGAGAAATGGTAAAAGTTGGATTACTGGCGACTTTATCACCATCGGCAAAATTTTGTCCCTTTACACCGACAAAAATCTGAGGTGCTGTATTATCTGTACTCGCAAACATGGCAAAGGTATTATATCCCACAGGAAGTGTAGTACTCAGAGTATGATTTTCAGCGTTGATCTCGCTCGCCAATCCGTTCCAGGTCTCTGTTGAATCGTTCCACGCATACAAACGAAGTGCATCTCGTAAAATCGTGGTGACAGAGTCATTGGGATTGTAATAAACCCGTACCGTCATCGGCTTGGATAACTGCATTGTAGAGTCAGTCCATACCACCTGGCAAGCATACCATCTGTTGACTCCTCTGGGATTGATTGGCTGAATATTGACCTGTTCAGCCGCTTCGAGATATACAGGATCATTTTGATAACGATAAACCATCGCGCCGTTGCCACTGGGTGAGCCAGGAGGAATTTCAACAGAATAGCCGCCATCGGCAGAATAAATCGGTCCACCTGAGCCCTTTTCAGCGGAAACAATGTATTGGGTGCTATTGGTCAGGTTATTTTTTTCATTGGATTCTTTGACATCATCTTTTACATCAACCTGTATTGTGAACTTGGCCAAACCAAGTAAATCGTCAGGTAAAGAGAAAAACATCACAGTATCAGCATCTGCCGGGATACCTGACTCTAGCATTCTTTCTTCGATGAGATTGTTGGGATTGATGGTCAATCCGGAAAATATTGCCAATTTAAACGGGTCACTGGGCATTTCGCCTGCATTTCTCACGGTTATCCGTAACACAGGGTCTGATGACCCGGTAACTGTGATCGAATTATATTCGGTAAACAAATCAGGCAATTTTTTAATCACATACGAATCGCCCGGACTCTTGATCTGGGTACCGTTATTGCCATTTATGACATATTTAAAAGAAATCCTTGTTCCGCCAGAACGGGTTACCGGTACATCGCTTTTCCATTCATCGGGTTTGCCATCGATTTGACGGCACGGTACACTTTGCCAATTGATCTGATCGGCCGTCCATTGCACAGACATCGATGCAATTCCTTGCAACGAAGCGCTTATCTGGTCCGGCACGTTGATAAAAAAGGTCACGGGTTGCAAGTGATTCGGTACAGCTGGCTGGTGCGCAATGGTTACTGGCCGATCAATGTTGAATTGTTCGGCCACGGCGCTGGTTCCATTTGCATGCCGATAAAAAGCTCGCAGGATCCCTTCGCCCCACAGACCCGGCCAATGCTGACGAATGTCATTTGTGAGATTAAAGATATCACCTGAAAACTCTCCATTCTCAACCGTGAGGTTTTTTTCCAGCAAGAATTCGTCCTTGTCATCGAATACAGAAACGTTAACCTGCCCATCTGCACCCGGGGTAGCGATTTCGCCGCTTAGCGAAAGTGTTTCACCATCGCTTAAAATTGCCTTTGAAAGGCTCAAATTGATATTTTCATCGGCAATTTGCAGCCTTGAAGCCGGATCACCCATAAGAACATAGTTCTTCATGTGATCCCAATACCCTGCTCCCTGTTGTTGGGCATTGAATTTTCCAAGAGTCGTAATTTCACCCAGTGTTCTTGCATTGTGCTCAAAGATGGCTTCATGCAATGATTCGTGCATATTATCATAGTAACCGATATAGGCACGTCCGGCAGAACCGAAATGGGCCACGATTCCTTTATCCTTTGCTTTGAGTAATTCTTCCCCAAGTGAAGGAATTTCAGGGTTATCAAAATGTCCGACAAAACATGTGATACTAAAAATAACCGGATACTTGTTTTCATTATGTAAAAGTTCAATATCCTTTACCAGAAACAGATCGGTATC
>CAYNUX010000275.1:0-5642 GCA_964400115.1 uncultured Cytophagia bacterium | reverse complement strand
GTGAAAAAATTTCTCTTGTCGCGGTGAGCAGAGACTGGCTCGTCGATCAGGACCAGGAGTGATGTTTATACGTATTAAATTCAAGAAATCATATTCATGAAAAGCGAACAAACTCAACGATATGCCGTCATCACCGGCGATATTGTTAAATACTCGAACCTGCCGGTGGAACAACGCCAGGATCTCGAACCCTTGTTGCACGATTGCGGGAAGCAGATCGGACAACACTTTGCCGATGAACTCGCCTCCCCTCTGATTGTATTTCGTGGAGATAGTTGGCAATTGGTTCTCAAGAATCCCAGAGCTGCATTGCGCACCGCATTGTATCTTCGGGCCCTTTTGATTGCAGCCAGCCATGATCAAAACAAACAACGACTCGATACCCGTTTTGCCATTGGTGTGGGAGCCATTGATTTTTTGCCAAATAAAACAAACACCTCGGGTGGAGGGATCGCTTTTGTGCTATCCGGTCGAAAACTCGATGAAATTAAGCCTGGGTCAGGTATGGGAATCAGCATCGATGACAAAGATTCTCATCCTTTGTCCAAAACATGGGATGTGATCGTTCAGCTGATCGATGCTTTGGCCAGAGATTGGACCCCGTCTCAGGCTACCGCAATCAGTTGGGCCCTGTTAAATCTGATCCAAAAAGAAATCGCCAAAAAATATTCCCCCCCAATTTCCCAACAAGGGGTTGCCAAGCATTTAAATAGTGCAGCCTGGCCGACTGTTGAGCGTGCAATAGAATTTTATGAAATTCACTTTGGCAGGTTGTAAATAGTAAAAACAACCTCTAGAGGTTGTAAATTATAATAACAACCTTTAGGGGTTGTTTCACGTGGAGCAGAGAATGATATCCGAACCCCTGTTGATTTGTCTTTTAGCAGGACATTTTTGTGGTGCCATCCTATTGCAAGCTGAAAGAGCAATACTGAATCCAAAATGGTTCGATGTATTGAAACAAGGGATTCTCGTAGCGTCTTTGAGTTATCTCTTGACCGGATGGTGGACAAAATGGGAAATTCCTCTGTTGTTGTTTCTTACTCATCTTTTTATTGGCACTGTAACCCGTTTGTACGCCGGTAAAAAAAAGCTCACTTTTCTAAAATCACAGACAGTCTATTTATTTATCATTACGCTCCTCGTCATCGTTCTCGGGCAAAACACTCCCTCTTTACCCTCAGGGAACGAATATAGATGGCCCTTCTTACAAGGTTCAAGCGATCCCACAGTCGAAAGCACGGATCTCGAATATCCTCCCGGAGAACAGCAGGCTCTTGCGCATCGAGGTGATTTTTCATTGTATTGGGTGGAACATTTTGGCCGGGCCTATCTTGTGGTGTTACTGGTGATCACAGGACTCGTCATTTCGGTCAAGGCCGGGGGGTTGATGATCGGAGTTGCTGTGGCTCCATTTCAAAAGCAAATCAAGGCAGAACACAAAAAATCCCCTATTTTGTCAGGCAAGGGATTAAAGAATGGGGGGAAATTGATTGGCCAGCTGGAACGAGCGGTCATTTTCATCTTGTTCGTTGCCGGTATGAAAACAGCGATCGGATTTCTCATCGCTGCCAAATCCATTCTGCGCTTTGGTGAAATCAAAAACAGTCAGCAGCGCATGGAAGCCGAATACATTATTATCGGCACCATGATGAGTTTCGGGTTCGGAATCCTTGTCGCTTATTCGACACTGGCGGTGATCAATCAAATAAAGTGAATTCTAACGCTTTTTTTCATGTTCAGTATAATAAACCTTACGTGGCAAGAAAACCATTCATTCCGACGAATGAGAAAGGAGGATCACTATGGCTGAAAAGCCTAAAGTGGGGTGTGCACGTCCGACAGGAGGAATAGTCGGACAACCCCAGAAAAAGAAACAAGAACAAACACCACAAGTAACCAAGGAGGAACAAACAATGATTCAGGTTGGAAAATCGGCCCCGGATTTTGAAGCTCCGGCATATCATAAAGGCGAATTTACCTCTGTAAAATTGTCGGATTTTTTAGGCAAGTGGGTCGTCTTGTGCTTTTATCCGGGTGATTTTACCTTTGTCTGAGCGACCGAAGTATCGGCGGTCGCCGATAATTATAAAAAATTTCAAGACCTTGGTGTCGAAGTTTTATCAATGAGTGTAGATAGTGTCTTTGTACACAAGATGTGGAACGATAAAGAACTCTCTGAAATGGTCAAAAATGGCGTGCCTTTCCCCATGCTCTCTGATGGGGGTGGCAAAGTCGGTGCCGTTTACGGTATCTATGATGAGGATGCCGGAGTAGAGAACCGTGGCCGGTTTCTTATCGATCCCGATGGCGTGATCCAGGGATATGAAGTCCTTACGCCTCCGGTAGGACGAAATGTTTCTGAAACGCTGCGCCAGATCCAGGCCTTTCAACTTGTACGGGAGAGCAAAGGCTCTAAAGCCACTCCCTCAGGCTGGAAGCCTGGCAAAGAGACCCTTACACCTGGTCCCGATCTCGTCGGTAATGTCTGGAAAGTATGGAAGCCCCATATGGCAACTGAATAAATTTGTACTCTAGCCGCGTATTATTTGGCCACAGGTCTTTTGAATATGAACTCTCATAGACGACCTGTGGCCATTTTTTTTTGAATATGGGATCCTCAATAATATATTCTGTTGGCTTGAAATTTTCTACTTTATGGCTCTGTGCCCAAACAGTGTGGTGTACATCAATTGATAGATTTCCGTATTGTCGACATTTTTTGGCAAGAGATGTGCGTTGAGTCCGTGTGCTCTGGCCAACACACCTCCGGCCACATCACCATCAGTGGACCACAAGATCCCAAAATAAAGTCTGTTACCTCGCGCATCCGGAGCTGAAGCAAAAGGCAACGTAGCAGTACCCTCCCGGCCATCCACAGGAGACCCATTGCTGCTAAAGGAGTGCAGCGGACGATCAAAGGCACTGCTATCTCGCAATGACATTACCTCGAGCCCGCCGGCATCGCTATCCGCTGCGGTAACCAAAAGGGTGTTTTGATTTTTTTCAATATATTTCATCGCAACCCCGATGGCTTGGTCAGCGCGTTGTAATGCTGTCAAGGATCCTATGGCATTGTTATTATTGGCAAAATTATCCGAACCTTCTTCCTCAGCCACGACAAAAAATGGATTATTACGGGTCGACAAAATATCCAGCGTCTTGCTCAACATATCCGCAAGAGTGGGTGCATCGGGTTCATACAGAGGCAATCCGACGGCGTTTAGCATCTCTTCCGGTTGATCATGAAAGGTGTGCATAGGGGCAAAAATCCCGAGTACGCGTTCGACGGTATCCGGAAGCGCCAAGAGTTCGTCGCGGGTATAAACTATTGTGTATCCCAATGTATCGGCTTCCTCGATGAGATTTCGGCCATCTTTGCGTATACCAGGTTCGCCGTGCCATCCTCTGACACCTTGCGGCAACAAGAGCACTTCTCCCCCGCTCAGAATGATATCGACACCGCTGTGGATGATCTGAGCGGTGATGGGATCAGTCTCGTTGCGTTCCGTCCAGGAAGCGGCAAATACGCCGGTACCGGGTTCGCCGATATGTCCGCTATTGACCAACGCAGTCGCATAGCCTTGCAGTTGAGCTTCTTTCAGGATGCTGAAGGACTGTCCTGAGGCGGATTCGAACGGCCGATCCGGATCATTCCCATACGTGTCATAAGGCACCTTGACGCCATAGGCGTGAACCGTTGCACCGCCGTGCGAACTGGCATTTGTGGAATTGAGGACATGACTGCGATAGAGCCCCATGGCATCGAGGCGATCCCAGTTGAGCATGCTGTCCGGACCGACCGCCAACAACCGCGCTGCACCCCACATAGAAGCTCCGCTGCCGTCAGGATGCAAAAATATGACATTTCCGGTATGATGAGGGGCATTGGATGGTGTACAGCCGGGTAAATAAAAAAGTGCCAGAATGGTGATCAGTATAAATTTGTGTTTCATTTTTGCTATCATGATTTATTCCTTTCGAATAGTTGGTCGCTTTCAAGTTTTAAACAAATCTAACCCCTTGAGCATAAAAGTCAAATTAATTATGTATGAAAAAATCAGTGCTGTCCCAAATAAATAATTACAACATTATTTTTATTTGGAAATGCTCGCTTTATGTATTTTAAGAGCCAGACATCAAATCAGTTCCTCTTTGAATGGTTTCATGGAGACAAGAAAATGGACCGCAGGGATCGCAATGACAAAAAAAGAGAACGCAGAGAAAGAGCTATTTCAAAGACTTTAACTCGCAATATTAAAAACATTTTTGAAAATTCAGAAAATAGATTGTGCTGTTTTAAATATTTTAGTTAGCCAAAATTTTTTAATAGCATTCATTCAACTTACCAGATAACCGATGCACTCGGGCTTTTGGTTTTTGCATTTTTTTTCTCGGCAACCTCTGTGGTTTCTCTGCGTTTATCTTTTTTGTCTATTTTGGACAAGAGTGTAATTATTTATAAAAAAAACAATGGCCCGGCTTTGAAAGAAAAAAAATACAATCTTTACACACGTTCACTAGAACGTACGAAAAATTAGATTTAATCCAGGCATTCTCCCGGATCTGAATGATAATACTTGCATAAATCACTAAAAACCCAGAAATTGTTACAGCAACCTCCAGGCCACTCAGATATTGACAAGTGATTTTTTCAGCTTTGCATCCGTTTGCCGCAATTGTTTCCTTAATGAGTTGCTTTTCCCACTTGATTAAATTTTGATTTCAGGCAGGAGATTGAATATGAAATTTCATTACGGGGGGTTCCTCCTTCAAAATTTATCGTTCATATTGCTATTGTTTGTAAGGGTTGGTTTTACGGATTTGTCAGTGAATCCTGACATCTCGTTTATCCCGATACCCGATGATTCCGTTCAATCGGATGATCAATCCCAGGTCACACTGGGTGCGTCTGACATAAAAGTTTCTCCTTTGTCTTATGATTATGGCAATATCCCTCTCGGATCGAGTTCGACCAAAATGTTTTTAGTGAGCAACAAAGGCAGTGAAACCCTGGTCATCTATTCTGCCAATGGCATGGGAACGGATCCAGATCAATTCGCTGTGATCAGTTCTTCAATGTTGACTCCCCCCTACTCTCTTTCCCCAGGGGTAACCATTGGAGTGCGCATCCGGTTTAGTCCCACCTCAGTGGGCCCAAAATCTGCGATTGTGCGGATCGAAAGCAATGATCCGGATGAAAATCCACTCGATGTGAATCTATCAGGGACAGGCCTGGGTCCTGATATCGCTCTCGATCCTACATCAAGGATGTTTGGAAATGTGCTGCTTTGGTCGAACTCTAATCAGGAATTTGTATTGAGCAATAAAGGCAACACAGATCTCCATGTCACATCCGTGAATCTGGCAGGCACAGATCATGCGCAATTTACCATCGATGACGGGGGCGGAGCTTTTACCCTCATACCGGGGGGCACACGGCAGATCACGGTGTCTTTTTGTCCCCAATCCTTGGGTGCAAAAAATGCTGTTTTACGAATAGCGAGTAATGATCCCGATGAAAACACATTGGATGCTGCCCTGAGCGGTACAGGAGTGGCGCCCGATATCGCTGTCTCCCTCACCACCGCAAATTTCGGTATGGTAACCAGAGGAAAAAGCATATCCCACACCTTTGCTGT
>CAYNUX010000274.1:0-5704 GCA_964400115.1 uncultured Cytophagia bacterium | reverse complement strand
TGCGTCAATGTGGTCATCGAGGGCACCATGCGCGGTGCAGCAACAGATATCGATGGGGTTTATCGTATCACAGATCTTCAAGTCGGATCCTACACCCTTGTTGCTTCTTATATAGGATATTCTCGGGTTCTCATCCAGGACGTAAACGTTACTCCGGGTAAAGTTCAAAAGGTCGATTTTACCATGGGAATAAAAGTCCTGGCCGGCCAGGAAGTGATTGTCACAGCGGAAGCGCTTAAAAACACAGAAGCGGCTTTACTCAAAGAACGGCAAAAATCCAATTCAGTTAGCGACGCCATCAGTGCAGAAGCGATCTCTCGTTCCGGGAGCGGGGATGCAGCACAGGCCATGAAACAAGTGACCGGGGCGTCTGTGGTTGGTGGCAAATATGTTTATATCCGTGGTCTTGGTGAACGCTATTCGAGTACGCATCTCAACGGTGCAGAGCTTCCGTCGGCAGATCCGGATAAAAAAGCGTTTCAAATGGACTTGTTTCCCTCTAATCTTTTGGAAAATATCGTCACGCTAAAAACCTTTACACCGGATAAACCGGGAAACTTTTCCGGTGGTGTCGTGGATATCGGCACCAAAACATTTCCAGAATCTTTTACCTTTTCCGCCTCTTCTTCCGTCACCATGAATTCACAGTCTAGCTTTAATGACAATTTTCTGGGCTATAATCGAGGTGAAAAATTCTGGCTCGCTGCAGATGACGGAATTCACGATCTTCCCTCGGCATTACAGAATTCTCAAATAGAAATCCCCAGTGCAACATTGGCCCGTATCAGGGCGAGAACCGGCAATTTTGAGTTAGCCAATCAAGTCGATCATCTATCCCATGCATTTAATAATATTATGGCACCTACCAAAGAATCGGCTCCGGTCAACCAGTCTTATAACCTGTCTATTGGAAATCAGACCTCCATGCTGGAACGACCATTAGGCTATTTGGCCGGATTCACCTATAGTAACAGCGCATCATTCTATGAGGATGGATTTACGGGTCGATATACACTGGGAGATTCAGATGCAGAAGGCTTGAATCCCCAACTCTTGCTGAGCGACTCTGAAGGCAAGCTGGAAACGAGTTATGGGGGACTGTTTAATCTGGGGTATAAACTTTCACCCCATAACAAAATTATCTTCAATACCATTTATTCCAAAAGCGCCGGGTCGAGCGCCCGATATCAATTGGGAACCTGGCCCAAGGAATATACGTTGGCCGATTCAACGAACTTTTTTGAGAATCGCGTCTTGAAATATACCGAACGCCAATTGAATTCTTATCAACTACGCGGCGAACACCTCTTTCCTTCTGTTCTCAATTCTACAATCGAGTGGTCAGCGTCTACAGCGACGAATTCACAGGATGAACCTGATACGCGCTATTTTGCAAATATTATGCGTATTACTGAAGGCGATACGACTTTTACGGCTCGCCATTCCGGGTTTAGAAACCCCTCACGTTATTTTAGAAATATGGATGAAACAAACCAGAATTATAGCCTCGATGTATCTATTCCCTTTAAACAATGGAGCGGTTTAAGTAGCAAATTTAAATTCGGTGGTGCTTATAAAAACACCGAGCGTGAATTCAGAGAGAGGGTGTTCTCATACTCTACCGCTTTGAATTATAATGGCGATCCTTATGCTTTTTTTGCTGCTGCAAATATGGGGATGGTATCTATTGATACCCTAGCGAACGGTCGGTACAATGTCGCTTTCGGCAATACGATTAGTGAAAATTCAAAAACTAAAAATAATTACGATGGTGATCTCGATGTAGCTGCAGGCTATGCAATGTTTGAATTGCCGGTCACTCCTTTGTTCAAATTTATCATGGGAGCCAGATACGAGACCACCCATCTTACAGCAACAAGCCAGGATACGATTCAGCCTATCGGTAAGGTGGAAGAAGCCGACTGGCTGCCTTCTTTGAACCTTGTGTATATGGTTAATCCCAATATCAATGTTCGACTCGCATATACCAAAACTTTGGCTCGTCCCACATTTCGTGAAGTTGCGCCCTTTGAAAGCTTTGAGTTCATACAGGGCAATTTTTTCATCGGCAATCCCAAACTCGACCGAACGTTGATCAATAACTATGATATCCGCTGGGAATGGTTTATGCGACCCGGTGAAATCGTCGCTATCAGCGCATTTTACAAAGACCTGAAAAATCCGATCGAACGAGTCATCATCGGCGGAACCAATGGTCAAATCCAATATCAGAATGTGAATGAAGCCACGGTTTATGGTGTGGAATTCGAAGTCAGAAAACAACTGGATATTATCTCCCCGGCGTTGAGCCATTTCAGCAGCGGTCTCAATTTTTCTTATGCGTATTCAAAAATAAATATTGCGGAAACAGAGTTTGCGGTTCGTAAAGCCGTCAATCCAGGGGCCGAAGATACAAGACCCTTGCAAGGTCAATCTCCCTATTTGCTCAATTTGTTTCTAAATTATGATCATATGAAAAGCGATCTTGCGATGGGACTTTATTTGAATCTATTTGGCAAGCGACTGTCAAATGTTTCTATTGGCGGAACACCGGATGTGTATGAAAGACCCCGTGCAGAGCTCGATTTTACCGGAACCAAAGGTCTGTTAAAACATCTGGATTTGAAATTCGGTGTAAAAAATATTCTGGATTCAAAATATACAGAAGCCTATGAGTACAATGGTAAAGAATTCACCTATCTCGAGTATGGATTTGGTCGCTCTTATTCTATTGGCTTGACCTACAAGTTTTAAATGAAACGGATAATTTATATAAAGATCCTAGAAAATGACGCCCTTAAATATACATCTCTTAATCCATTAACTCAATTACTGAACACAAGAAAGGAGATTCACATTATGCGAACACTTGGCACAATCGTGCTCATGCTTTTAATGGTGGTTAGCTTTTCGTTCGCTGATGTCATTGTCGTTAAAGATGACATCTCAACCAACACCACATGGTCTTTAAATAACGAATATCATCTTGATGGTTTGATCTTTGTCAATGATGGATCAGTATTGACCATTCAGGCTGGAACCGTTATCAAAGGCCTTGATGCAACAAACATTACCACTGGTGACGGAGCCAGTGCTCTGGTCGTGCGTCGTGGTGCGAAAATTTTGGCCGATGGGACAGCAGATCATCCCATTATTTTTACAAGTGAATATGATGATGTAAATGATCCCTCAGACCTGACGCCGACAGATCGTGGGTTGTGGGGTGGCTTGATTGTTCTTGGCAAAGCGACCACCAATCAACCCACAACAGACAATCAAATCGAAGGCATCCCCACAACAGAGAATGCGCTGTTTGGTGGAAACGATGACTTTGATAACTCTGGTGTTCTGCGTTATGTTTCCATTCGTCATGGTGGTTTCAGTATCAGCGGCGTTCCCGGCGATGAGATCAATGGCCTGACCATGGGAGCTGTCGGACGTGGCACCACCATCGAGTTTGTCGAAGTCTATGCCAATTTCGATGACGGCTTTGAATGGTTTGGCGGGACTGTAAATACAAAAAATCTGGTTGCCGCATTTTGTGGCGATGATGCCTTTGATTACGATCAGGGTTTCCGTGGCAAAGGTCAGTTTTGGTTCACAATTCAAGGAACCGACGAAGCAGGCCGTGGCGGCGAGCACGATGGCGGCGATGATGATGAAACCGGAACGCCCTATGCCATGCCGATTATCTGGAATGCCACCTATATCGGATCTGGTGCTGACTTGACTCCTGCACCAGGTGGTGATGGGAATAATCATGCCCTCATTTTTCGGGATAATGCCGGTGGCCAATACGCCAGTTCGATTTTTACCGATTACACCGGTGACGGTGTGACGATTGAAGATATTGATATCGAAGACAGCCGTTCCAAACTGGAAAACGGAATGCTGACTTTGAAAAACAATATTTGGTGGAATTTTGGTGCAGGTGAAACGCTTGATACTATCGTGCCTCAGGATTTTGTCCGTAATTCTGCCAGTTTTGCGGCTAACCAAATCGTGAATCCTCTCCTGAGAGGAATCAGCCGCACGACTGACGGTGGCCTGGACCCGCGACCTATTATGGGTAGTCCGGCTGCTAACAATGATGTTTTACCTCCTTCTGATGGATTTTTCACTCCGACAATGTATTATGGAGCTTTTGAACCCGGAGCATCTTCCTGGATTCTCAACTGGACGGCTTTGCATCAAGAGGGTGTTGTCGCCACTCCCGAGACAGGGAATGTGGTCGTTGAGAGTGAAGATGTTTCAGAAAACATGGTATGGACTGCTGAAAACGAATATCATCTCGATGGTTTGATTTTTGTCAATGACGGAGCCACGCTGACAATCGAAGCAGGCACCGTGATCAAAGGTCTTGATTCCCCGAATATCACCACCGGTGACGGAGCCAGTGCTCTGGTCGTGCGTCGCGGTGGCAAGATCATGGCTCAGGGGACTGCAGATGCCCCGATCATCTTTACCAGCGAATATGATGATGTGAATGATCCTACAGATCTCACCTCTCTGGATCGCGGTTTGTGGGGCGGCGTGATTGTGTTGGGTAAAGCCACGACCAATCAGCCGACCACCGACAATCAGATCGAAGGTATTCCTACGACAGAGAACGCACTTTTTGGCGGAAATGATGATGCCGATAATTCAGGAGTGCTTCGCTATGTATCGATCCGCCATGGTGGTTTCAGTATCAGCGGTGTTCCCGGCGATGAGATCAATGGCCTGACTATGGGTGCTGTCGGTAGCGGCACGACGATCGAGTTTGTCGAAGTGTTTGCCAATTTCGATGATGGTTTTGAATGGTTTGGCGGAACCGTCAACACCCGCAATCTGATTGCTGCATTCTGTGCCGATGATGCCTTTGATTACGACCAGGGTTTCCGCGGCAAAGGCCAGTTCTGGTTCACGGTACAGGCCACCGATGAAGCGGGTCGCGGAGGTGAGCATGATGGTGGCGATGATGATGAAACCGGTACGCCTTATGCCACACCCGAGATCTGGAATGCCACCTATATCGGATCCGGTGCTTCTCTTTCGCCGGCGCCTGGTGGTGACGGAAACAATCATGCCTTGATTTTCCGTGACAATGCCGGCGGTCATTATACAAATTCTATCTTTACCGACTATACCGGTGATGGCGTTTCTATCGAAGATATCGACATTGAAGACAGCCGTTCCAAACTGGAAAATGGCTTGTTGACTTTGAAAAATAATATCTGGTGGGGTTTTGGTGCAGGCAGCACCCTCGATGCGATCATCCCCCAGGATTTTGTACGCTCTTCTGCCAGCTTTGCCAACAATCAGATTGTTGATCCTCAGCTGGGCGGAATCAGCCGGCAAGCCAATGAAGGTCTCAATCCTCGTCCCGCAGCCGAGGGACCCGCTGGTGATGCTACCGTTCTGCCAAGTCCAACCGATGAATTTTTGGTCCAGGCAGACTATATCGGTGCATTTAATCCCAACAGCGAGCTCTGGGCTCAAGGGTGGAGCGCCTTGGCACAATACAATATTCTCGGTATGATTCAGCAAGGAAATACCGTTGTTGTTAAAGATGATATTTCCAGCAATACCACATGGTATGCTTCTAACGAGTATCATCTCGATGGTTTGATTTTTGTCAATGACGGAGCCACGTTGACAATCGAAGCCGGCACCGTGATCAAAGGTCTTGATTCCCCGAATATCACCACCGGTGACGGAGCCA
>CAYNUX010000273.1:0-5723 GCA_964400115.1 uncultured Cytophagia bacterium | reverse complement strand
CCTTTAGAAAAAGTTGGCCCAAGCATAATCTCAGCCTGAGTGCCAATGTCTCCCGGTAATAGCTGTTATCGCTGACAAAATAACCGCTGGCAGAAAACCGGGTGTTGGGATCAAATTCCTGGCTGTGATTGATGCGAAGATCCCACCGCCGCTCCTGAGTTACAGAGGAGGGATCAAAGACAGAGCGAAAGTTCTTGCGTGTCAGAGATCCGGATAAAGAACCCCTTAATTTGTATCTGACCGCATAATTCATACCGCTACGAAACATCCAACCTGAACGTTCGAAAAAATCGACCATCACACGAGCGTCATAATAATCGTTAGGCGCCCAATAATAGCCCAGTCCCCTGAAAAAACGGCCCTCGCGCTGGCTCTCTCCATAGCGGGGCACGAGCACACCGGAATGCCGTCCGTGCCGGGTTGGAAATACCGCAAAGGGCAATGCAGCAATAGGAATATGGCCCAGATACATAACCACCGGTTTGGCAATCACGCGGTTGTTGATCATCATTTTCATTTTTGTGGCCTTAAAATGATAATGGGGAGCGCTATCCAGGTCACAAGTGGTAAAAGAAGAATTGGCGATATAGAATGTCTTGTCATCAATACGCTTGATCTGCTCACCGATATAATAGCCCTCTTCGATCTCGGTTCTGCCCCGCACGACACGGCCTTTTTCCGTGCCATAACTATATATCATGGTGTCGCCTGTCATCGTCTGACTTTTCTCGATCAAAACCGGAGCATCTTTGATGCGCACAACCAGAGATGAATCCGAATGATCATCCGCATATACCCAGGCGCTATCGGGCAATCCATGAGCAGTGATCAGTTGCTCATCCCAGTCAACGGTTATTTGACCGGCTTTGAGGGTGGTATTTTTAAAATTCACCTCAGCCTGGCCCGTGAGCAAAGTGATTCGTTTGTTCAGATAATTGTCAATGATAGTGGCATGATAGATAACCAAAGTATCGAGATCACTACTGCGCGTGGCTGGCATTCCAGTGGTGTCAGGAACCGCAACTGTCACCGTATCCTGCTGGGCATAAAGGGGGGCGATGGTTCTCACACAAAACCATGTAAAAAGCAGATATATGCAAAAGGCTGAACGGTTCATCGTTTTCTCTTTGGCCACAACCTCGACAAGCGATCTTTGATCTTTTTTTCAATGCCATTCTCGGTCGGTCGATAATAGACACGTCTGGCCACATCGGAAGGGAAATATTCCTGATCGGCAAATCCCCCCTTGTCATGAGGATAAATATAGCCCGCCGCATAGCCCATAGATTTCATCAAAGAGGTTGGAGCATTGCGCAGATGCAATGGCACATCCCCTGACTTACTGTTTTGCAATTCCTGTCGGGCTTGATCGATTGCGAGATAAGAAGCATTGCTTTTGGGAGCTGAAGCCAAATACGTGGTGGCCTGGGCAAGGACGATCCGGGCTTCCGGCATGCCGATGGCATGCACGGCTTGAAAAGCTGAAGAAGCCACCATGAGAGCATGCGGATCCGCATTGCCCACATCTTCGGAAGCTAAGATGATCAAGCGTCGTGCCACAAAGAGAGGATCCTCACCCGATTCGAGCATCCGGGCCAGCCAATAGATGGCGGCATCGGGATCAGAACCTCGTACGCTCTTGATAAATGCCGAGATGACATCATAATGATACTCGCCTTTTTTATCATAAATCAGGGTTCGGCGCTGCAAGGCTTCTTCCACCAGAGAGCGGCTAATCTGTCTTTTGGGTTGGTTTTTGGGGCCGGCCAAACGGACGGCAAGTTCCAGTGCCGTCAACAGGTTCCGCGCATCGCCGCCGCACAGGTCAATCAGAATGGATTCAGCGTCTTCCTGGAATTCGATGTCCAGGTCTTTAAGCACTGTATCATTCTGTATGGCCCTATGCAGGATATTTTGAAGATCGGATTTGGTCAAATGCTCGAGTTTATAGACGCGACAGCGAGAGAGCAAAGCAGAGATCACTTCAAAACTCGGATTCTCTGTGGTCGCTCCGATCAGCAATAAAGTACCGTCCTCCACCGAATGCAACAAGGCGTCTTGCTGGGCTTTGTTGAACCGGTGAATTTCATCGATGAACAGTATAAAGAGCTGACCCTTGGTTGCCTGGGCCCGGGATATTGTCTTGCGAATATCGGCCACACCTGACGTGACAGCACTGATACTGACAAACTCGGCACCGGTTTCCCGGGCCATAATTCGGGCCAATGTGGTTTTGCCCACTCCGGGTGGCCCCCACAAGATCATGGAGACCAGCTTTTTTTGCTCGATAGATTGATGCAAAACCTTGCCTAAAGCCAAAAGATGGGGTTGGCCCACGAACTCGTCTAATGATTTTGGCCGCATACGGTCAGCCAGGGGTCTGGCGACATTGTCTGCAGGGTCGAATAATTCCAACTTTTTCCTTTCATTGATTTGAAAATGTAACTAAAAATGTCTGTAATTGCAAGAACGAAGGAACAGACATCCTTTAAAAATTTTTGCAATAAAATTGTATTTCACTGAAACTTTTCTTGTCATTTCTAGTATGTAAAGTTAAATTACTTACCGACCGGTAGGTCTAAGGGAGAGTCTATGAATCATGCTTATAAAGAGACCGATACAAAGTCAAAAATATTTCACATCGCTGCTCACTTGTTTTCCCATAATGGCTATAACGGGGTATCGATGCGAGAGATTTCGGAAAAATCAGGCGTGAGCAAGCCAACAATTTATTATTATTTTAAAAACAAGGAAAAAATCTATGCTGAATTGCTGGAAGCAGGAATCAGTCTCGCCTCTGAAAATTTGGTTAAAATCAGGGATTCAGCGTTGTCAGCCCCGGAAAAATTGGCAGAAATATTGAGATTTCGCTTCCAGGCCAGTATCGATCACCCGGATTTTTCCCGGTTTTTCTTGTCTTTGTACAGCTCGCAAGGTCAATTCCCCTTTATGGAGAAATACCGACATAAAATGCATCATCACAGAAAAATCGTCCGTGATATCGTATTACAGGGCATAAGTGATAATGACCTGAATTCTGATCTCGACGTGGAACTATTTATCGATATGATCGGAAGCATTTCTATTAATTTCAGCCGTCTTTATATATTTGGAACAGAGACACGCTCCCCCAAAATGCTTGCTCAATCGGTAATGAATTATCTGCTCAAAGGAGCAGGAGCAAAAAAACACTCAACAATACACGAAACGGAGGCATGATGCGGTCAATATTCTGTTTAATTATCGCCTTTCTGGCCAGTGGATCCTTGGCACAGGATGTCTTGACATTATCGCTCGACAAAAGTGTTACCCTGGCCTTTGAAAACAATCCGGAATATCAGATGGCCCAAAAAGAGGTGGCCAAAGCCCGGGCCAGTATCTGGCAAGCATACTCTACGGTGTTGCCCAAGTTGGACGGATCGGCCAGCTTGCAACATGCCTGGTCTATTCAGGAGAATACGATTCCCAACTTTATCAAGCCTATGCTTGGCGATCTGGTCAACATCATCCCGGAAGCGCAAAATATGCCGGATTTTGTAAAATTGTCGTTCGGGTTGGAAAACACGCTCAGATACGGTCTCACCCTGAATCAGCCTCTCTTTCTGGGAGGTGCTGGCATTGCAGGCATTCGTATTGCCAAAGCTTCGGAACGTGTTGCCGAATCGAATTTGCAAAGCAAACACCAAAGCCTGATTTACCAAACCAGCAATGCATTTTATAGCTGTCTGTTGGCGGCGGAACTGATAACTGTCCAACAACAGGCATTGGAACAGGCTGAAGCAAATCTGGAACTGGTCGCCAAAAGATACAACGTAGGCAGTGCTTCCGGGTTTGATAAAATGCGTGCAAAGGTGGAAGTGGCTAATCTCAAACCTGAATTCATTACTGCAAAGAATAACTACCAGATGGCACTTACACAGCTACGGAATGTGCTGGGCTTGGAAAAGACCACACAGATAAGTGTCAAGGGCTCATTTGAATATGGAAAAGATGAACTCGGACAAATGTCTCTAAAAGAGCTGCAAAGACTGGCAGAGGAAAACAGACCAGAAATTACCAGCTTGAGTGAGCAAAAACAAATTACAAAAAGCTCTGTTATGGCAGCGCGCAGCAATTTTTTGCCCAAGGTGGTCTTTACGACGGATTACTCTTATCTGGCCATGCGAAATGATTACGAGTTTGCACAGGATGATTTTAGCAAGGGTTTTACGTCTATGATCAGTTTACAAATCCCTTTGTTTCAGGGTTTCAAAAACACCAAAACCTATCAGCAGGCCAAACTCGACCACAAGATCATGCTGGATACAGAAAAACAGATACTCGATGGAATTTTTGCACAGATTGAACTCGCGTTTAATGGCTTTCATGAGGCTAAAGAAAAATATCAGGCAGCATCTGAATCGGTTGACCTGGCAGAAGAATCTTTGCGTCTGGCCACCCTGATGTACGAAGAAGGGGCAAGTACCCAACTCGATGTTCTTAATTCACAGCTGGCATTAAATCGGGCTCGCTTAAACTATGTATCTTCCTTATATGAATACACCATGGCGCGCTATCAACTCAGACAGGTTACTGGCACGCTGGATGGAACCCTAAGTCGCTAACAAGGAGAATATACCATGCAAAAAATCTTAAAATCAGCCTCTTTTCTGCCTTTGGTCTTTTTAATTGTCTGGGGATGTTCGCCGCAACAGCAAAACGACCAGGAGCAACCAGCGATCCCCGTCAAGATCCAGGAGGTAAACAAGGGAGAGGTCATTCAAAGCCTTTCCTATAATGGCGATATCAAAGCCGAATATGAGGTCAAAGTCTTTTCTAAAATTCCGGATCGGATTCAACAATTTTTTGTTGACGAGGGAGAGCAGGTAAAAAAGGGGGATCCCATCGCCAGAATTTTTGCAACCACCATCGAGCAAGGGGTGCGACAAGCTAAAGCCGCAATGCTTGCGGCAAAAGCACAGTTTGCCAATGCTCAGGTTGAATATGAACGGGCCCAGCGACTCTATAAAGAAAATGCCATGAGCAAACAGCAATTCGATGGCATCCAAACCCAGTGGGAAGCGGCCAAGGCCGGGCTCGAACAGGCGCAGGCTGCATTGAAAAGTGCCAAGAGTCAACTCGATGATGCCTCGATAATGGCTCCCATTTCAGGCATTATTGGTACCCGAAACTATGATGAAGGCGATATGGCAAACCCTGCACTCCCCTTGGTAACCGTTGTTCAGATGGAGCGGGTAAAAGCTACATTCGATGCCACAGAAAGGGATTTGGGTAAACTGCAGGTGGGACAATCGGCAACCATAAAAGTAAAGAGCTATGATGATATGGAATTTACCGGCGAGCTGGTCAAAATCAGTCCGGTATTAGACCCGCTGACACGCATGGCTAAAATAGAAGTTATTATCGACAATCCCGGACATCGTCTTAAACCCGGGATGTTTGCCAGCGTCACTGTCATTGTGGGCAATCTCGATGATGTGATTGTTGTCCCCAGATATGCTGTCATCGAAAACACAACCTCTGAACGGATCGATGGCAAAGACGAAATCCTTAAAAATTACTATGTGTTTGTAGAAAAGTCGGATAGCGTTCAACAGCGCAAATTGCACGTTACTTATGCAACCGACCGGTTGCTCGCCGTGAATGAAGGTTTACAACCAGGTGAAAGTATCGTCATACAAGGTCAACAAAATTTACGGGATGGAAGCGCAGTCACCGTGATT
>CAYNUX010000272.1:2223-5753 GCA_964400115.1 uncultured Cytophagia bacterium | reverse complement strand
CCGATGCCAAACCGCGAGCTATGTTGTGTATTGATAGTAAGACGAATGCGATACTCTTTCGACAGGATTTTGCACCTATGCCCAACATGTTTGAAATCGTTAATTTAAATAACGGTAATGATGTCAAATTTGTCGGCAAGCTAACCGGTGCCGGGCATGGCGACTTTTTTGGTCCGTTCAAGCGCGATGAAAGCTATCTGACTGTGTTTGATATGCAGGGAAATTTGATTCAGTCGTGGGAACATCCAGGAGTGAACACCCAGATCCAGTATTGTTTAAACGATGTGAACCACGACAGTTACCTGGACATTTGTGCGGTTTTTTGGGCCAAAACCACTGCCAGTCCCATACCCCCCAATAGTATTCGGATCATCGATGGTGCGACTTTAAAAGAACTGCATGTGCACCCGGCCGGAACAGCACAAAAATATAAAGAAATCATGCCTTTAAAGAATCCATCACCACATTCCTGTTTTGTAACCCATGACCGGGCAACACGTCTGGAATTGTTGTCCTATCACAGTCAAAAATCGCGATTCATCGTTGAACGCCAATTGTCCGGAATCGGCAGTGCCTACGAACGCATGGTTTCATTTGATATCAACCAGGATGGCCGGGATGAAATTATATTCAACACAAAAAATCAAAATCATATTTATGTACTTGATCAAAAATTCAATGTTTTGGCCAAAATCCGATACAATGGTTATTGTCGCTGGATCACGGCTCGTCAGGCTGACAGCTTTAAAGGGGCCTCCCTCTATTTCCTGGATGACCAACAGCTCAAGCGCGCCGACCTGCCCGTAGATAAACTGTTTCCCCCGCCAGCCCTGAACCTCACCCCGTTAGGCATATCCTTCAAACTGGGCAGGACATCGTTTATCGTCACCGTGCTTTCTTTTCTTGGCTTGATATTTGGGGCCTATGTTGTTACCCAGCGTCGGCAGCAAGTTTCATCCCTTATCGATTCCACCTCTGTGGCCGCCATGTTGCTAACGTCAAAAGGCAAAATCGTCTGGACCAATGGCGCCATGTTGCATTTCATGGGCAGTGACCGCAAGCTCAAAGGCAAAGTTTTGGATACGGTTTTAAAAAATCGTAAAGCCGAACCCATTCTTCCTCATTACCAGATTTTCAGGCAAGCCAAACAAACCCACTATCATCACGCCTTACAAATTCGCGATGACCAGGGCAAACAGGACATTCTCATCGAATTTTCGCGTGTCAACGGACGTATCCAGTTGATCGTCCTGGAAAACTCGCCCGCCAACACTGAACAGCTGGAAGTGTGGGCCTCCATGGCGCAACGCCTGGTACACAAGGCCAAGACGCCGCTCTCCAGCATGCTGCTTTCGGTGCAACGATTACAGCGCGATATCAATAAAGAGTCTGAAGAAAAACAGCGCTATGCTCCTTACCTGGAGAATATGATCTCGGAAATCGAACGCATCCGCATGACCACGAACGAATTTTTACGTTTTTCCCGATTGCGTCCCGGCAAGCCACAACCCATCCTCGTAAACACCCTGATAAACAACATCTGCGATCAGGCCAGGCGCACCTATTTCGGGATCGCAAATCTGCAATCCGACCCCCTGAAAAAAGATCACCGTATTCTGGTTGATTCCGATCAGATCAAAGAAGCCTTTATAAACTTTATCGACAACTCGGTGCAAGCATCGAAAAACAAGACGATCAACATCCTGATTACCTGTTCTCCGCAAACCCATGTCTTTCCTGACATGAACAAAATGGCGATCGAGATCAGCGACGATGGTGTCGGCATTCCCAGAGACAAATTCGAAGACATATTCAAGCCCGGTTACACCTCCAAAGCGAACGGTTCGGGTATGGGACTGGTGATCGCCAAAGCCCTGATCGAGCAGAACGATGGCGAAGTGTTTATCAGCAGCCGGGAGAACATCGGCACGACAGTGACCACCCTCTTTCCGCTATTAAATTCAAAATCAGATGGAGAATCAGACTCGTGACAGCACAGGTTTTAATTGTTGAAGATGATAAACGTTTTGCAGAGAATCTGGGCGGAGCTCTCAAAGAAGCGGGTTATTTGCCGATATATTGCGCCGATGGAACTCAAGCAGAGGAAATGTTAAACCAGGAATCGATCAAATTGGCCTTCATCGACCTGGCCCTGCCAGGGATGAACGGCATGGACTTGATCGAGCGCACAAAAAAATCACATCCCGAGATCCCTTTGATCATGATCACCGGACATGCCAGCATTGAAAATGCCGTTCAGGCCATCCAAAAAGGGGCCTATGATTTTATCAAGAAACCGGTATCACTGGACCGTCTGTTGATCACTGCAGCCAATGCTCTGGAAAAGCACCAGCTGATGACAGAGACACGCTGGCAACGACAGGAATAGCGCACGGTGACATCATAACCAGTTGCGAAACCTGAAAGCTCTTTAAATTGCGATAACCACCATGCTTGGGAATGAGATCAGACATGAATCATAACCTTGCTTTTTTTCCTTGTATGCAAAACTTGCCACTCTTGACTGTCAATATGAAATGATAAAGGGTATGAATAAATAATATGGGCAAACAACCATAATATCAACAAAAAACAGTATAATTGCGGTTTTTGTGTAAAATAAAGAATTAAAAACACAATTCTTGGCATGCCAAAGTGGCCATGTACGACTTTATTATTGTTTTTTATATCAGGTATTGATAATATTATGATGACGCTATAGTGAACAACCCTAACATTTAGCCAGACTTAAGACAACAACAAAAGAGGATGTGATGAAAAAGTCGATGTTTCTGCAAATTGCCATTGTCATGGTAACTGGTGTTTTTGCGTTGATGTGTGCACAAAAAGATAATGAACCACGCGAGGTGTGGGATCCAGAACCTCGGGTGATCGTACCAGGCGAGGGAACAGCGCCGCCGTCTGATGCCATTGTGTTGTTCGATGGCACGAATTTTTCCCAATGGGAGCACAAGGACGGCAAACCTGTGCAATGGAAATTGGAGAACGGCGCCATGACTGTGGTCGATGAGACAGGGTCGATCCGCACCAAACAGGGGTTTGGTGATTGTCAGCTGCATGTGGAATGGCGCACGCCGGCCAAAGGTGAAGGCAAGGGCCAGGGACGCGGTAACAGCGGTATCTTTTTGCAGTCCCGTTATGAATTGCAGGTCCTCGATTCTTATGAAAATCGTACCTATTCCAACGGCCAGGCTGCCAGCATTTATAAACAACACATGCCTCTGGTTAATGCCTGCCGGGAACCCGGTCAATGGCAAACCTACGATATTATCTATACTGCGCCTCGTTTCAATGATAGAAACGAACTGGTTTCTCCTGCGTATATGACTGTATTGCAGAACAATGTGCTGGTACAACACCATTCCGAAATTCAGGGAGGTACTTCGACCAGCACGACTCCAAAATATAAAGCACATGATACCAAAGAACCGATTGTACTGCAAGATCACAGCAATCCGGTAAGTTACAGGAATATCTGGATTCGTGAACTGTGATGATATTGCTGATGT
>CAYNUX010000272.1:0-2213 GCA_964400115.1 uncultured Cytophagia bacterium | reverse complement strand
GACCAAAACGCAGAGTACCCGCCACAAAAGAGAACACTTGTGGGCCATAAAAAATATTGATTTCCGCCCGTTGTTCTTTTCAATGTTTTGTTTTAAGGAATGCATAACAATCGAGGAATTGAATTGAAAAAAATAACAACATGTTGTGGGATTTTGCTTTGGATCATTTTACAATTGTCCGGTTGTGAGCGCACTGACCTGGAACACGAGTTTCGTCATCCATCTGAATCGACCAAACCCTGGGTGTACTGGTATTGGATCAGTGACAATATTTCTAAAGAAGGTCTTTCGCGTGATTTGGAAGCCATGGCTCAGGTTGGTATCGGCAAAGCACTCATTGGCAATATCTTTTTGGACAATGTACAGCAAGGTGAGGTCCAGGCTCTGAGCGAACCGTGGTGGGATATGGTCGAGCACGCCATACGCGAAGGGGAACGCACCGGGGTTGATATCGGCTTGTTCAATTGCCCCGGATGGAGTCAGTCCGGCGGACCGTGGATCAAACCTGATCAATCCATGCGCTATCTGGTCTATTCAGAGCATCGCGTGACCGGTCTGTCAAACTTTTCCGGGAAATTGGATATACCGGCAACCCCCTTTCAGCCTGTCACGGTTGTGGCGTTTCCAATTCCTCAAAATGATGCTGATGAGGCTGTGGATCATCACCCGATTGTTCACACACAACCTGTTGTCGATGATGCCCAACACATGATGGATAATAATATCCAGAGCATGACCCACCTGCCTGTTGAACTATTTGACTCGGATGATGAATTTGTCATCGACATCTATTTCAACACACCCTATCCGGCGCAGAGTTTGAGTATACACACCGCTCCACAACCCATCAAGGCAGAGTGTCAGTTGTGGGCTGCTGATGCACAACAAGAACTGGAATTGATTGAGCGATTTGAACTGGATCGCAGTAATCCCAGAGTCAATGTCGGGCCCATTCCCTATGCACCCGTCACCATCGCGTTTCCCATGACCCAAAGCACGCATTACCGACTCGTCTTGCGCTCTGTTCGCGGATCCGGAGGAATCGCTGAACTCGAGTTGAGCTCAGCGGCTCGATTGGAACGATACATCGAAAAACAACTGGCCAAGATGCATCCCACACCTCTGCCCATGTGGGATGCCTATTTGTGGCCCTCAAGTGATGAACCGGCATCATTGGATCAAACCATAGATCATCATCAGGTGACCATTCTCGATTCTTGTGTTTCTTCGGAGGGTATTCTAAACTGGCAGGTTCCTGAAGGCGAGTGGGTGATCATGAATATCGGCATGACGCCGACAGGCACAAAAAATTCTCCTGCATCTCCCAATGCCTCCGGATGGGAAGTAGACAAAATGAATCGTCAGGCTGCTCATGATCATTTTCATGCTTATATGGGTGAAATTCTGCGCCGCATGCCGGTAAAAGACCGCCGAGCTCTCAAATATGTGATTGCCGACAGTTATGAAATGGGATCGCAAAACTGGACCGACGGATTTCGCGATGATTTTATTCAAACCTATGGCTATGATCCATTACCTTGGTTGCCGGTTTTATCAGGAAGAATCGTAAATACCGCCGAACAATCAGATCGGTTCCTTTGGGATATGCGGCGTTTGATTGCCGACCGCATAGCTCGCGATTATGTCGGTGGATTGCGCGACATTGCCAATCAAAATGGATTGAAATTATGGTTGGAAAATTATGGACACTGGGGCTTTCCTGCAGAATTTCTGCAGTATGGAGGTCAAGCAGATCAGATCAGCGGTGAATTCTGGGCCACAGGCAATTTGGGCAGTATCGAGTTACGGGCTGCCTCTTCAGCGTCTCATATCTATGGTATGCCCATTGTCTCTGCAGAAGCCTTTACCGGTGGCCCCCCGTTTTCAAGCCATCCGTTTTCGCTCAAACACCGGGGCGATTGGGCTTATACGGAAGGAATTAATCATTTTGTTCTGCACGTCTATATCCATCAGCCCTGGGAGGACCGCAAGCCTGGCGTCAATGCCTGGTTCGGTACCGAGTTTAATCGTCATAATACCTGGTTTTATCCATCTAAAAGCTGGATCGATTATCTGCGTCGATGTCATGTCATGCTGCAACAAGGCGTACATGTGGCTGATATCGCCTATTTTATCGGCGAAGACACGCCCAAGATGACCGGCATCACCCATCCGGAACGGCCCAACGGATATGATTTTAACTATATCAATGC